>NZ_JAQREZ010000014.1:0-78266 GCF_028598715.1 Pseudoalteromonas sp. GABNS16E | reverse complement strand
CATTCCATGTCCCGTCTGTTAACATTAATCTTGGCATGTAGGTTCGGTGTAAAGTTTTCTGGCGAATTCAATTATACCTTATCTTCATGCTGTTTGTTTTTCATACCACAAAGATCAACACGCCCTAACTATTAGTAAATATTTTTTAGCTCACTATTTGCAGTTTAAAACAACTACTACCATTACTTTTTGTTTTGCGTATCGGGTTTAACTTTTTTACCTAACCGATAAGCATCAGCCATACTTAGTAACCAAATGACCACCATTAAAGGAAGATATTTATATTCCCCAAGCTGAGCACATTCACCTGATGGATTACGAGCGGCTTGTAAAATGCCTGAAGCCGTCATCGGAATTTTACCTGCTAAAATTTCATTTGCGCTACATTGCGCTATAGCCAAAATATCACCTAATGTCATAAACAAAAGTAGCGTAAATACACCTGCAAAAATACAGCCTATTAAATGCTTTTTAAGCGAAAAATGCCCTGCCCCTGGATAAACAATGGCAGTAAGTAAAACGGCTTTGAGCTCTTTTTTCATGATAAACGTGCCTAATTAATTGAGACTATACGACCACACTATACCCGATTAATTCCTTTTAAAATCAATAAAAGTACGGTCACAAATTTACAGTAAAAATGCTGACATTGAAACATTGAGCGTACACCTGTACACTCAAGTTTAATTAATAAGTGGTAGGACTAGTATGACTATAGAGGCACCCTATTCTCGCAAAGAAGAAAAACTCAATGTATTAAGCCATGCACTGGGAATATTTTTTGCTGTGTTTGTAATGTGGGATTTATTTAAACAAGCCACCAGCGTAAAAACTTATATTAGCACCGCTGTATATGGGGCTAGTTTATTTGTATTGTTTTTATCATCCACACTTTATCACGCCAGTGTACAGCCAAAATTACGCGCTTTTTATAAAAAGTGCGATCACTGCGCTATTTACGTATTAATAGCAGGTACGTACACCCCATTTTTGTTGCTATCTCTTAATGGATGGTGGTCTTGGGGCACACTGAGTTTTATTTGGGCAGTCGCGCTTGGTGGCGTTGCTTATAAAGTGCTGGTTAAAAATGGTAATAAAAAAGTCTCGCTGGCTACCTACTTACTTATGGGCTGGTTTGCCCTTGCGATTGTATACCCACTTTATTTAAATATTGATGTAAAAGCACTGTACTGGTTACTGGCCGGTGGCATTTTTTATAGCTTAGGAACATTATTTTATAGCGCTAAAAGCACTCAATTTAGCCACGCAATTTGGCACCTCTTTGTAATAGCTGGGTGTGTGTGCCACTACATTTCAATTACTAATTACGTGTATTAATGCATGTAATTAGTAATTTTATGCTACGTACATAAACCGCAATAATTTGGCTACCCTTCTATATAAAAGCGCGATAAAAGCGCGTTGTAGCCTAGGCGATATCACCTAAGCCTTAATTAAAAACGCTGTTATTTACGGCTCTGACTATAAGCCTATCACTATCCTTACTCGCCTAATTAACTAGCTCGATAAACAGCGTGTAACATTTTCGGTACTCTTATCCATTTTTTACCCATTTTATTCACTTACTCTTTTCTTAGTTTTAAAATTAATGCTTTAAAATGAGTAATATAGCTTCATATTTTAAATGTAACGCTATGGCATATCTATTGCTCCTTCAATATAAATGGTCAGTAAAACCTTGGCCAAGCAAATACGTTAAAGGAGATACAAAGTGGGCGCATTCCAAGCTGACTCTACAATTGAGGCAAGTGCTACATTAGTAAGTTGCTACTTATACTCAATATTTTACAACCACACCCACTTTTACGTCTATTCCCGCAAAGCAAAGAGGTAGGTAACACGCATTGCTGCGTTATATGCCATTAGGCTCTTTGTGATTACATGCAGTTAATCCAACTTAAACTTTACGTTAAAGGAGATGTTGATATGCCAACTAACCAATTTACGATGCAAGACCCTAGAAGCCAATATCAAATGGGACGAACCGAAAAAGACAGTGATCAACCAGACCCAGGCCTAGATGAAATTTTAAAACCTAAAGCAGATCACGGCGAAGATACCTATGTAGGTAGCGACAGATTAAAAGGCCGCAAGGCGTTGATCACCGGGGGCGACTCGGGCATTGGCAGAGCGGTTGCCATTGCATTTGCCAGAGAAGGTGCCGATGTGGTTATTAATTACTTAGCCAGCGAAGAAGCCGATGCGAAAGAAACACTCGATATATTAAAAGCCAGCGGTAGCAAAGCTTGGGGAATTGCAGGCGATATCTCTGATGAGAGTTTTTGTAACGACCTTGTGGCACAAAGCGTTGAAAACTTAGGCTCAATCGACATATTAGTGAATAATGCGGGTAAACAACAGTTTGTTGCCGAGTTAGACGATTTATCTACCGAGCAATTTTGCCAAACATATGCAACAAATGTATTTGCTATGTTTTGGATAACAAAAGCGGCGGTAAAACATATGCCACCGGGCGCTAGTATTATTAATACAACCTCTATCCAATGTTATCAACCCTCTGCTGGGCTTCTTGACTACGCATCGACTAAAGGCGCAATAACAAGCTTTACTAAAAGCTTAGCAAAAATGGTGATTGATAAAGGCATTCGGGTTAATGGGGTTGCTCCTGGGCCAATTTGGACCCCGCTTCAACAAAGTGGCGGCCAACCGGCTAAAAAACTACCTGAATTTGGTGATAACGTACCATTAGGTAGACCAGGCCAACCTGCTGAACTAGCACCCACCTATGTCTACTTAGCATCGCAAGAGTCAAGTTACATTACCGCTGAAATAATGGGCGTGACAGGTGGGCAGCATCTACCTTAATCATGCTGGTTCACTCATATTAGTTAATCTCAGCTTATTGATTTTATAAAATAATAGCGGCGTATTTACGCCGCTATTTTTACCTAGCCTTTTTTCAATTATACCTAAATAAGCCCCACTAAGTATTGGTGAGGCTCTGGTTAACAGCACCTTAGCTTGGCACTAAAACCTGTGCTCACGCAGCACTATTTAGCTCAGTGTGGGCAAGAGCGTGCCTATTTAAACACGCATAAATTAACTGCATAAATAACTTAAGCAGATTAAGTGTTATCTTTTTTAGCACGTATACCGCGAATGAACTCTTCTAAATAAGGCGTAAATTCTAGCGCAAGTGCTATAAATAGCACCGTTGCCAAGTAAGTTATTGGTAAAGGAGAGGCTTTTAATTGCAGCGTAAAGTCAGGAGGAAAGCCGACTGGAGTAAATAAAGCGGTAAATTGCTCCCAATGGCGCGCAATAATTAATACCAAAGCTAACAGGGGTATCATTTCTAAAAAACTGTGTATATGTTGCTCTACCGGCCCTACCCTTCGCTTACTTACCGCATAAGTTACATCCCACATTGCTGTAAGCTCATGCAGAAAAAACAACACAATACAAATGGCAATAATCAAACTATTAACTTCAAAAATTAAAACTAGGATTAACGGAATGCCCACTTCGGCAAACATTAATAAATGAATAAATGACTCTTTAGCACCGCTGGTTGTAGAAATATTACTACGTCGATGACAAAACCAATCAGCAATACCAGCAGCAAGCCACACAGGGATCACAAAGTACATTAAAATCAATAAAGTTGGGTCAGTCATAGTTTGTTAGTCCTTAATATTTGGTTTTAATAACCCTCATGCTTAAAACTAAATATTTACACTTCATCAGCTTCTTCATTCATCAGTAGCGATGTGAAAAAAACATACTTTCAAATAATTTATCATTCACTTTCAAGATGGCTTGAGGATTACTTACGTTTTTACACTTTTTGCAAATGAGATGCCATTTTAAACGCGCCCTTGAGCCAAGATTTGGTATGCTCAATATCTATTTACAACTAATAAGTAGTTCAATTGTTATGCCAAATCTCGACGCTAAATTGATTTAATGCCATTTTAGCTATAGGTAGGTGTAGAGGTGTTTTTTACTTTGCCGTGTATATTTTTATTGTGTAAAAAATAGTAAATATATCGCTTATCATTGTAAGTTTTTCATTCACAAAGCTAGATAAGGAGGTTGTGGTAAAGGTAAAACTAGAAGCTGAATAACCCTATTTGTTGTAGATTTACGATAGCTAAAAACAAAAAAGTAAGCCGCACACTTGTAATAAAGCAGCCTTTAAAAGCTCTTTTACGATAATACCTTCACTACTGCCATCTATACTCGCGCATATTTACTTTGTCGTTTTTAAAGCTAACCCCTTCTAATAATAGCTTTTGGCGCTGCTCTTGGTATTTATCACTGCCTGCAGGAAATGATATTTTACCTTGGCTGTTTACTACTCTGTGCCACGGTATAACAGAATCATCTGGCATTTGCTTTAAAAGGCGCCCTACTAAGCGTGAATTTTGCGGATAACCGGCAAGCGTTGCTACTTGCCCGTAGCTTGCTACAAAACCTGCAGGTATATTTGCAATAATGGTGTAAATGAGGGTTTCTTTATCAATATCAGCGGTCATTAACGTACGCCTCACTGAGTACTTTAAATTGCTCCCAAATAGAGCGTGCGACAGGGCCATGGTGTATTGCATCACGCCTAAATGCACGTACTTCTATACCAAACTCATCTTCTCTGTCGTTTATCTGTATTTGCTGCAACAGCCCGGCTTCTATTTCAGGGCCACAATAATCTATGTTCATCATTGCCCAGCCAGCACCAGCAAGCAAAAAAGACTTTAAATTGGTTACATCGTCAATCTTCATTAAGGCAGAACCTTTTGAGTAAGAAAGCTTGTCACTGTCTATGCTTAAGTCACTTTCAAACATGGCCAAACACGGGTAATTTTGTAGCTCGTTAAAGGTCATGTACTTAGGAAACGCTTTAGTAGATGCAATAATTCCAATGTTTAATTTACCAATTGGTAGGCTTTCTAAGTGCCCTGTTGCATGAAATAAGTCAAACCAGGGGCCGATGCCTAACTCCACTTGCCCACTATTTACTTGCTCTAAAGAGACAAAGCGTTTGCCACTGGTTAAATTAAACTCTGTACGCCTAAATAGTCTAAAAGTATTACTTATGATCTCGTTATAACTGTCTTTTTGACAAATTTGCTCATAACAAATTCGATATTGTGGCTCGTTACCCAGTGCAAGCTCTTTAGCAAGCTGTGCTAGCTCATCATTTGCATGCAATAATTGTTGTGCTTCGCGGTGAAAAACACGCCCTTTTTCAGTTAACTGTAATCGGTACTTGCTTCTATCGAGTAGTTCAAAGCCAATTTTTGCCTCCAGGTTTTTAATTGCTAAGGTAAGCGCAGGTTGAGTTTTATGTAATTTAAGCGCCGCGCCACTTAAACTTGCACTTTGTACAATGGCATCTAAAATTTGTAATTGATTCAGCTTCATACTGCGCTCAACATGATCATAAATAAAACTTATTATGTTTCTAAAATTTAATGAATTTTATTTTATATGGTTGCGGCGTATCCTGCACTTAATTATTTTGCCCATCATTGCCACGGAGAAGACATGAAACTCTTTCGTCTATGTATACTTACTACGACTTTACTTACCTTAATGGCCTGTTCTGAGCCAGAAAAGCAAGTAAAAGAAGAGCCCATTAGGCCTGTAAAGTTATTCAATATAGGACATGATTCGCAAACAAATGTGCGCAGCTTTCCTGCTGAAGTGGTTGCTAACCAAGGCTCGTACTTAGCATTTAGAGTCAATGGTGAACTAGTTGAGTTTCCGGTATTAGCAGGTGAAGAAGTTGAAAAAGGACAACTTTTAGCAAAGCTTGACCCAGAGGACTTTCAATTACAGTACGATGATAGAAAAGCCCGTTATGAGCTTGCTAAATCACAACTTAGCCGCATTGAACAATTACTTGAAAAAAGAATCGCAAGTCAATCAGAGTACGATGAAGCATTGGCCAATATGCAAGTGGCAGAGTCTGCCTTTAAAATTGCCGAAACCAACCTAGAATACAGCGAGCTGCGCGCCCCATTTGCAGGGACTGTAGCCAAAGTATTTGTTAAAAACTTTGAAAACATTCAAGCCAAGCAAAACATTTTACGCCTAGAGACCCGCGATTTAATGGATGTAGAAATCCAAGTTCCTGAAAAAATAATAGCGCGCATTAAAAAAAGCAGTGACTACCACCCTACCGTTGTGTTTGACGGTTATGATAATAAAGAGTACACCCTTGATTTAAAAGAGTGGGACACGCAGGCCGATCCTACTACGCTTACCTACAAAGTTGTTTTTTCGCTACCAGTGCCTAAAGACTTTAACCTACTTGCAGGGATGACGGGCCGTGTATTTATCGATTTATCAAAAGTAACCAGCTCGCAAGTGGCTTACACTATTTTGCCGGTTGAGTCGGTTTTTTCTGAAGCTAAAGAAAGCGTGTCAGATAACGCCTATGTGTGGATATATAACCCAGAAACTGGTGTTGTTAATAAACAAGCCGTTAAAGTGGGCCAAGTACACCGCGACGGCATTGAAGTGTTAAGCGGTATTAAAGAAGGCCAAATTGTCGTCTCTGCTGGCGTACACTCATTAGATGAAGGCATGAAAGTACGTCCATGGAATAAAGAGCGAGGCTTATAATTATGAGCTTTGCGCAACTCTCCATAGAGAAAAAAGTAATTAGCTGGATGTTTGCACTACTGCTGTTAATTGGCGGAAGTGTGTCGTACTTTGATTTAGGCCAACTAGAAGACCCAGAGTTTACGCTTAAAACCGCCATGGTTATTACTATGTATCCGGGTGCATCGCCACAACAAGTAGAGGAAGAAGTCACCTTTCCTATCGAAAACGCGATTCAGCAACTCCCCTACGTAGATTATGTGACCTCTATTTCCTCAAATGGTAAGTCGCAAATATCGGTAGAAATGAAAAGCACCTACCGAAAAGAGCAGCTGCGCCAAATTTGGGATGAAATGCGCCGTAAAATTAACGATTTAGCGCCTTCACTCCCGAGTGGCGTTTACCCAAGCACCATTTTAGATGACTTTGGTGATGTATACGGCGTTATGTATGCGGTTACCGGCGATGGCTACTCTTATGATGAACTTAAAGATTACACCGATTACTTAAAGCGTGAACTCGTACTGGTTAAAGGTGTGAGTAAAGTGACCATTGCTGGTGAGCAACAGCCTCAAGTAATGGTTGAAGTGTCTACCCGTAAATTAGCGCAGCTCGGTATTGCCCCAAGCCATATTTTTGGTTTACTGCAATCGCAAAATACAGTCTCTAACGCAGGTAAAATTAGAGTGGGCGATGAGTCTATACGCTTTCACCCAACCGGCGAATTTAAAGATGTTAAAGAGCTCGAAACCCTACTTATATCTAAACCCGGTGCTAGCGAGCTTATTTACTTAGGTGATGTAGCCAAAGTATTTAGAGAATACGCAGAAGTACCCAGCAATGTTATTCGCTACAACTCAGAACAAGCGCTTTTAATTGGCGTTTCGTTTATGAATAGCGTGAACGTAGTAGATGTAGGTAAACGTATTGACGAGCACTTAGCAGAGCTTGAGTACCAGCGCCCACATGGCATACATGTAGAATCGGTGTATAACCAACCTAAAGAAGTAGAAAAATCGGTAGATGGCTTTATTGTCAGCCTAGTAGAGGCGATTGCCATTGTAATCGTAGTACTGCTTATATTCATGGGGTTTAAAAGCGGTATTTTAATTGGCGGTATTTTATTACTCACCGTTTTAGGCACCTTTATATTTATGAAGTTGTTCGCCATAGACCTGCAACGTATTTCTCTGGGTGCGCTTATTATTGCCCTTGGTATGCTGGTAGATAACGCCATAGTAGTAACCGAAGGCATATTAATAAATTTAAAGCGTGGCCAAACTAAGTTAAAAGCTGCGGTTAATATTGTAGAACAAACTAAATGGCCGCTACTAGGCGCTACAGTTATTGGTATTACTGCGTTTGCCCCTATTGGCCTAAGCTCTGATGCGACCGGTGAATTTGCGGGTAGCTTATTTTGGGTATTGTTTATATCGCTTTTACTAAGCTGGATCACCGCCATTACGCTTACGCCATTTTTTGCAAATTTAATGTTTAAACAAGATGAGTTTAAAAAAGCTAAAAATGCTGAGGGCGAAGAGGAAGATGACGACCCATACCAAGGCTTTATTTTTACCGGCTATAAAGCACTTTTGGATGTGTCTATGCATTATCGTAAAACCACGCTTGTGCTTATGGTCGTGCTCCTTTGCTCGGCTGTGGTTGGCTTTGGTGCGGTTAAACAATCGTTTTTCCCCGCCTCTAACACGCCTATGTTTTATGTAGATTACTGGCAGCAACAAGGCTCCGACATAAGAGCAACGCTAGAGGGAATTAAAAAGCTTGAAAACTACCTTCAAAAAGAAGAGCTAGTTGAAGAAATAACCAGTACTACAGGCCAAGGTGCTCCACGCTTTATGCTTACTTATGCACCGCAAAAGTCGTACTCGTCATACGGGCAGCTCATTATTAGAGTAAAAAACCGCGAGGCGGTGGCTGTAGTAATGCAAAAAGTGCGTGAATACTCGCAAAATACACCGCTTTCAGCTGAGCTTAAAATTAAGCCTATGGAAATTGGCCCCTCAACCGATGCTAAAATTCAAGCACGCTTTACAGGCCCCGATCCGGTAATACTGAGACAATTAGCCGCCCAAGCTGAAGAAGTTATCGCACAGGACGACGGCGCTTATAATATTCGTGATGATTGGCGCGCACGCACTAAAATGATTCGTCCACAATTTAACGAACAAAAAGCGCGCCGCTTAGGTATTAGCAAATCTGACCTTGATGATGTACTGCTTACTAGCCTTTCAGGCAAGCAAGTGGGTGTATACCGCGATGGTACGCAACTTCTGCCAATTATTGCTCGCTCACCGGCAAATGAGCGCCTAAATGTAGAAAGCGTTCACGATTTACAAATATACAGCCCTGTACTGGGTGTATTTGTGCCAGTAACACAAGTGGTTGACGAATTTGTGGTTGAATGGGAAGACAGCCTAATTATGCGCCGCGACCGAAAGCGCACAATAACGGTAATGGCCGATCACAACGTATTAGGCGATGAAACTGCCGCTAAGTTATTTGCACGCGTGCGCGGGCCCGTAGAGGCAATAGAGCTACCGCGTGGCTATAAATTAGAATGGGGCGGCGAGTATGAGTCGTCATCGGATGCGCAAGCCGCTATATTTGGCTCATTACCGCTGGGTTATTTAGCGATGTTTGCGGTAACCGTACTGCTGTTCAATTCACTTAAACAGCCTTTAGTTATTTGGGCTACAGTGCCACTTGCCATTATTGGTGTGAGTGCGGGCATGTTAATAATGAATGCGCCATTTAGCTTTATGGCACTACTTGGATTACTAAGTTTAAGCGGGATGCTAATTAAAAACGGCATTGTGTTGGTCGATCAAATAAATCTTGAGCTTCGCGATGGTAAATCGCCTTATCAAGCTGTGTTTGAATCTGGCGTTAGCCGTGTACGCCCTGTAGCCATGGCGGCTATTACCACCATTTTAGGTATGATCCCGCTGTTGTTTGACGTGTTCTTCCAGTCAATGGCGGTAACTATTATGTTTGGTTTAGGTTTTGCAACCATACTCACGCTTATCGTAGTACCTGTGCTTTATACTGTTGTATTTAGAATAGACTACGAGCCTAGAAAGTAATTTAAAAGCCTTAAAGGACATTTAAAACGCAGCTTACCTCACAGTAGCTGCGTTTTTTATTATTTAAACCGAGGTTAAAGATGGACTTAATAAACTAGGTTGTATTTGTATTCTCTTTGGCTATTTTCGCTTTATAACCGACGAAAATGGCAATGTAGATTTAAACAACTACCGTTTCACGGGCGGTATTACATTGGTAATAACAGGCATGTTTGACGGTACTTACGATTTAATTACACGGCTGCGCTCTAAAAACAGCGTATCTGCATTAGCCGTTTATTTAGGACTTTTTTTACTTTATATTGGCGTTGTGTTTTATAAATAACCCCTCAAATGACAGCAAAACAACTTTTTAGAATAATAATTACCACTAGTTTACTATTCCCACCCCTATTTTTTATTGCTTGGGATGAAAATCTCGATCCCCCCTTTATTGCCAATACCGCTTATGATTTTTTAACACATAAGCTGCTTCCTGTTTTGTCAGTAATAATTAGTATTGCAGGGGGGATGTACGGATACAAAAAGTACAACGCATGCAAAACGTTTAAATCAAATTTTAAAGATTATCTAGAGCACTATGGACGGCTTAGGGGCTGGCTGGGTATTTTGTTTATACCGGTTTTGGTTTATTTATGGCTGTGGGCTAGTTTTTGTATTTCAGTAAAGTTATGGACGTATTATTATAGCGACAATAGCTGGCAGCAAGAGTACCAGCTACTGGCTGTAGAGGCGTGCCCGAGTGATTACGAATACAGCTGCGCAAAACTGGTTGTGC
Source organism: Pseudoalteromonas sp. GABNS16E (assembly GCF_028598715.1). NCBI lineage: Bacteria > Pseudomonadati > Pseudomonadota > Gammaproteobacteria > Alteromonadales > Pseudoalteromonadaceae > Pseudoalteromonas > Pseudoalteromonas sp. GABNS16E. The sequence goes on along the minus strand of NZ_JAQREZ010000014.1, from coordinate 67,793 downwards.
TTGATTTACAAACTTACAGAAAGCGCTCTTTTAGGTGGTATTTAGATAAACCAGCATTAAAGCGGCTAAAAAATGAGAAAATAAACATCGTGGGCGTTAAAAGCCCACTCGGTAACGTTGTACATCAAATACAATGGTAAGTGTGCACGCTATTTTTTTAAACTTAATGTGCCAGATGAACGCGCTTTACCGTTTGCTGGCTTTTTGTTGTTTGCGCTTTTGCTATCGCCTTGCGTATTTTTGCTAGCTCCCCCTTTACCTACATAGGTGGTTGAGCGCTTTTGAAAAGGGGTATTACTTCTTTGAGTGCGAGTGCCTCGCTCATTATTAAAGGCGCGTGGGTTTTCCCCCTGAAAATCACGCTTTTTAGGCTCGCGTTTGTTATTGGCATTTTGCTTATTGGTATCAACCGAATGCTCTTGCGTTTTACCCGAATCAGCAATGGAGTCATTAATTTGTGCCATTTCTACGTCGGTTAAATGTCGCCACTGGCCTACTTTTAAGCCCTTTAACGTTACATTCATAATGCGGGTACGTTTAAGGGTCACAACTTCATAACCTAGGTATTCACACATACGACGAATTTGGCGGTTTAAACCCTGCGTAAGCACAATTTTAAATTCTTGCGGAGCTGTTTGTATCACTTTACATTTTTTTGTAACGGTATCTAAAATAGGAATACCGTTGGCCATTTTGCTCACAAATTGGCGATTGAGTGGTTTATCAACTGTCACCACGTATTCTTTTTCGTGGTTATTACCCGCTCGCAAAATTTTATTAACGATATCGCCTTCGTTAGTTAAAAAAATCAATCCTTCTGAAGGCCTGTCTAAACGGCCGATAGGAAATATACGGGTGGGATAATTAACGGCTTTGACAATATTACTTTGAATTTTACTCTCGGTGGTACAGGTAATACCCACTGGCTTATTATACGCAATGTACACGCGTTTTGGTTTTTCGCGCAGCGGTTTTCCATCGACTAAAACAGTATCGGTATCAGCCACTTTTACGCCCATTTCAGACGTATTACCATTAACCGTTACACGACCTTGCTCAATATATTTATCGGCTTCACGGCGTGAACAAAAACCTGTTTCACTAATAAATTTATTTAAACGTTTTAATTCGGTCATGGCACTTAATGGTCCTAATTTTAAAGGCGACTAGTGTAAACCACACGCCATTATTTTTCGCCCCTAATTTAAACCTTTACGCATTAATTTTTGCAATTTTTGCTTGAGTTAACCTGCGCCAAACATATTCCAGCGGCCCTTGCTCATAATAGCGACAATATAAAGCTGTAAACAATAGCTGCCCGCTAACCAGGCCAGTCGCGACTATCCAATAGTCTATTCGGTTAAAACTTAATACCCACTGCGGATACAACACTTTATAAAGCAACAGCTGCATCAGTGTTTGGCATATATATAAGGTAAAAGCTAAGCGCCCCGCCTGCTGAATAAGCTGGCCCACATGAGCACGGTTATTACAAAATTTAACGATGAGATGAATATAAAATACAGCCATGAACAATGCGGCAAAGGTATTTATAAACTCTTGTATGGCTAACCCTGCTCCTCCTGTAAACTTTGACGTATAAAGCCTCATGCCTGAAAAAATAAAGGCGCCAGCTATGCAAACAATAAGGTTCGGCTTAGTTAAACCTTTACTAAAAACCTCATTTTTATATAAATATATGCCAATCAGCATTAGCCCTACGCACAGCCACATGATCATGATAGGAACAGCTACCAGCATTAATATATTCATACCTAGGTTACTCAAAAAGTAATCGCTGTAATGAGGGCTATATAAATCGATATACTGTGCTGAATCACGATAAACGACCTCATCAGGCGCACTAAAAAGCACCAACCCCGTGGCTACACAACCAATTAAAAGAAACTCCCCTGCCCTTTTTACAAGCAGTTGGTTATTACTTTGTAAATATTTTAGGGCAAACCAGGCAGATACACCGTACAAAAATAAAATGTCGCCAGCCCAAAGTAAAAAACCATGTACCAAACCAAAAATGATAAGCCAATGCAATCGCGCTTTTAAAGGTGCTGTTGATTTAACTTTTTGCCACTGAATATAAAGCCCTGCCCCAAACAGTAAGCTAAACAGCGTTCTAAATCGGCCATCAACAAAAAAAGTACTCACCGCATGGATAAGGGTGTCACTAAAAGGCGGGGTAGATAAAGGAATATAGCTATAATCCATTAAGCCAAACGCATAGCCATTCATATACACCAAGCAAAGCACGGCAATGCCGCGAATAAAGTCCATATTATAATTTCGCATAATGAGCGGTTACTGTCCTTTAACTATTATTTTTATAATTATCTGCCCAATCTACGGCTTGATTATATAACCCTGGCAGCACATCACTTTTAACATTAAGTAATATAACGGCTTTTTCTAATGTCCACCAGCTACCTGTTTCGTACGCTTGTACTACATTTAAAATATAATATAGGGTGTTTTTTTCGTTTAATAACGCCGCTTTAATATCATCAGGAAAAGGTAATTTTTCGACTAATAAACTCATAGGTTGATCGAGTATCGCATCTAGTAACGAAAACAAGCCGGTTAAAAACGCCTCACCCGCCAACGATTTAGACACCTGCTTTGCTATTAGCTCACAAAAGCGTGATCTAACTACACACACTTGCATTAATTCTGCTGGCTTTTTACCCGCGGTGTGCGCGGTAACAATTAAACTAACAAACTTTTTTAAACGCTCATGCCCTAAATACACTAACGCCTGTTTAATAGATGATATTTTACTCTGAATTGGAAAAACACCGCTGTTAATTAGCCGCATAAGCTTATAAGCCAAGGCCGCATCGGCTTCAAATAACGTACTAATTTGCTTTATATCTGGACTTGGTTTCATTACTTGCGCGTAAATAGCCACAACTACCGCATAGTTATAATCAATGTCTTGCTGTTCGTGCATTGTGGGCTTGGCAAAAAAGTAGCCTTGGAAGTAATCAAACCCCATTTTATGTGCTTGGTGATAATCGGCTTGGGTTTCTATTTTTTCTGCTAATATTTTTATTTTTTTATGCTGTTTTAGTTTTTCTACAATCTCGGCAATATCTGATAAAGGCGTTTGCGCAATATCAAACTTTACTAGCTTAATAAACTTTAAAAATCGCTCCCATTGCTCGTTATAAACAAAGTCATCTAATGCGAGTTTATAGTTTTTATGAAAAAGCTCTCTGCAAAGCTGATAGTTATCGTCGGTGGGTTCAATGGTTTCTAACAGCTCAATGACCACATCTTTACAGGGTAAAAAGTCACATAAATTGTGCTTTAAAGAGTCTGGGCCTATATTTATCAGTGCCGTTTTACCTGAGGTGATGTGGCGTGTGCCTAAATTAAGCTGGTTTTCCATTATTAGGCGAGCAGTTGCTTGACCTTCTTCTATATCGGGAAAAAAGTTTTCAGCACTATTACGAAATAAAAGCTCGTAAGCAACTACATTTTGCTTACGATTGAATATTGCTTGTCTTGCAACAAATACAGACACATTACCTACTTCTTATTTATATACTCAAACTAAGTAATTAATAGCGTAAATAGGTATAAATGTCACTTCTACTGCGTTTAATTTTAATGATTTAGCAATACATGCTTGAAATATAATCAGCAGCGACCGTTTCCCACGAAAAACGTGCTCCTTTAGCATTAGCTGTAATGTTACTCCATTGCTTAGGATTTTGCTGTTTTAGCGTAAGGGTTTCAGTTAAGCATGTCATTAACCCATCAACTTGCTCATTCAACGAGCCGCCAGAAAATGCAAAGCCATTGTTGTTGTGGCTTACGGTGTCTTTTAAACCGCCAACACTGTGTACTAAACAAGGTTGCCCTGCGCGCATAGCAAGCATTTGACTAATTCCGCAAGGTTCAAACGAGCTTGGCATTAAAAATAAATCCCCTAGCTCATATAGGCTATCGCCAATACCTTGCCCATAACCTTTTAAAAACAATAAGTTTGCATTGCGGGCCATAGCCTTGGTGAAAATGCTTTCAAGGGCTTTGTCACCAGAGCCTAAAATAATAAGACGACCTTTAAAACGGTTAATTATTTCACACACTTTATCAAGCGCTAATGCATTACCGTATTGTTGGCAAAGTAATAACACCTTTTGCTCGGTCAGCCTGCCAACACTTGTTACGAGGGGCCCATCTATAGGCGTGTTTTTAAACTGCTGCATGCGCTGATGCGCCACATAGTAGCTCGTTTCAAGCTGCTCATGTTTTGCCATCCAGTTAAATAAAGTATGTTCAATACGCTCATACAAGAGCGATGAAGTAACCTGCTCAGGGTTTTTCTCAGGGTATTCACAGCCATTTAATATTCCCACCACCTTGCCTTGAGCCGATTGATTTTGTAAATCAAGCTCTAAGCCTTCTCCACCAAAAAAACCTTGCTGATAATTACTCGGCTTTAGTACCTCGGTACTGTAAGTAGGTGAGACTAAATGAACTTTATCTGCCAAATTTATAGCACTGCGCATAGGATTAAAACAGTGTGGGTAACGAGGGTCGCACAAATGTTGCCCGTTATAACCTAACGAAGGAAACCAAGCCTCTAAACTCGAGTCGTCGTGTTTAAAAGGCCTGATCCCTTGCAGTGCTAAATTATGAACTGTATAGGCAATATGTAAATTAGCGAGGGTATCGTAGCGTTTATCAAATTTTAATAATACGGCGACACACGCGCTATGCCAATCGTGTAAATGCAGTGCTTGAGGGCGCGTTATTAAACCCTGTAGCAGCGCTTCACATAGAGCGGCACTAAATAATGCATATTTTGTTGCATCAGTAGCAAAAGGTCGCCCGGGTTCGTCATTGCAATACACCGAACCCGATTGGCTAAACAGTGGGTGCGAAATAACAAATTGATTAATGTGTGTGTTGTCATCACTTATTTTAAATAAAGATAATACCTGTGGCTGCGCTCTAAATATAACAGTGACATCACCTATATATTCACGTTGCAATTGCTCAAACCCATAATCAGGAATAACAACATCTACGCTCACGCCTTGTGCTGCTAGTGCTTTTGGGGCATCTCTGACTACATCTGCTACCCCGCCCACTTTAGCGTTTGGTAAAGCATCGTTTTCTGCGGCAACCATTAATACATGCATTTATTTACTACTTCCTTAACCTTTGTTATTCGCATCCGATTTTAAGCGAACTTTTTATTTTCGTGAGCTTGGCGTTCAAGCTTTTTAGCAAGTTCCGTGAGCATATCACGGGTGACTAATACGATGCCTTTTTTAGATACCCTAAAGCCATTTTCTTCATCGGCTTTTCTATCGTAGCCAATATCAAGCCCTGCGGGTATTTCACAGCTTCGATCAATTATGGCTCGCTTAATTTTACAATGACGATTAATGAGAGCCCCGGGTAAAATAACCGATTGCTCTATTTCGCAAAATGAACGCACGTGCACGTTTGAAAACAGCAGTGATTTTCTAACCACTGAGCCCGATACAATACACCCTCCTGATACCGTTGAGTCTACCGCCATACCGCGTCTATCTTCATCATCAAAAATAAACTTAGCCGGTGGCAACTGCTCTTGGTAGGTCCAAATAGGCCAGGTTGGATCGTATAAATCTAGCTGTGGCTCGGGCATTACCAATTCCATATTGGCCTCCCAAAACGAGTCTAACGTTCCTACATCGCGCCAATAAGGTTGCCCTTCTTGCATGGGATCTCTAAACGGAAACGCATACACACTGTGCTCTTCTATAATTGCCGGAATAATATCGTGCCCAAAGTCTCGGCCAGAACCTTCATTTTCAGCATCTTTTTTTAGCTGCTCAAATAAAAACTCAGTATTAAACACATAGTTGCCCATAGAGGCTAAGCAGGTACCTGGCTTACCAGGGACAGAGCTGGGGATCGAAGGTTTCTCATCAAAGCGACATACCCGATTTTTTTCATCAACAGTCATTACCCCAAAGGTATCTGCAGCCTCTTCAACAGGTACTTCAAGGCAACATACTGTCATGTCGGCGCCTTTTTGCACATGCTCGGCTAATAGAGCGCCGTAATCCATTCGATAAACGTGATCGCCTGACAAAATCATCACATATTTTGGCAGTTCGTGGCGAATAATATCCATGTTTTGAAAAACCGCATCGGCAGTCCCACAATACCACTCATCGCCATTACGCTGAGATGCGGGTAAAATTTCAACCGACTCCCCCAGCTCCTTTTTAAAATGGCCCCAGGCGCGATTAACATGACGAATCAAAGAGTGCGATTTGTACTGTGTGGCTATGCCTACACGCCTCACACCCGAATTGATACAATTTGATAATGGAAAATCGATAATACGGTGCTTACCGCCAAAATAAACAGCGGGCTTTGCGCGCCAATCTGTCAATTCGTGTAAGCGTGAGCCGCGTCCACCAGCCAGTATTAACGCGTACGTATCTCGGGTTAAGCTACTTATGTAACGATTTGCATAACTAGGCATAATACTCTCTCCGTTTAGTCTGTGCTCTTAGTGGCATGGCTCGTAGTTGCGTGTAAGTCTGTTTCACTAATAGTTAGGGGGGTTAGGTGCCAAATATCTTCACTGTATTGGCTTATGGTTCTATCGCTTGAAAATATGCCACTTGCGGCCGTATTTAAAATACTCATTTGCGTCCAATGCGTTTGGTCTTGATACGCAGCCTCTACCTGCTTTTGCGCTGCCACATAGCTTTCAAAGTCATGTGCAACCAACCACGGATCGTGAGGGCTTTTAATAGCATTAATAATGTCGTCAAATAAATTAGGCTCAAACAGGTTAAATTGCCCGCTTTCGAGTAACTGCATTACATGGCTTAGGTCGCTGTTTTGCTCTATTAAATGAGAAGGGTTATATCGCGATTTAATATCATCAATTTGATGAGCCTGCGCACCAAACAAAAAGAAGTTATCAGCGCCAACAGCGTCTCTAATTTCAATATTCGCCCCATCTAACGTACCAATAGTAAGCGCACCATTCATCATAAACTTCATGTTACCGGTGCCTGATGCTTCTTTACCTGCGGTCGATACTTGCTCTGATAAATCGGTTGCAGGGCAAATAGTTTCCATTGCGGTTACATTATAATTTGGTAAAAACGCAACTCGTAAATAAGGCGCTGCAAGTGGGTCTTTATTAATAACCTCAGCTACGTTATTAATTAACTTAATTATTTTTTTAGCCATGTAATAACCAGGGGCGGCTTTACCCCCTAGAAGCACACAACGTGGTACTAAGTTTGTGGTATCGCCTCGGCGTATACGGTCATATAAATGAATAACATGAAGTACATTTAATAACTGGCGTTTGTATTCGTGAATACGTTTAACTTGTACGTCAAACATCATCTCTACATCAAAATCAACACCACAGCGCTCTTTCACCAAATCGACGAGACGTTGTTTGTTTTCGCGTTTAACATTTTGCCATTGCTGATGAAACGCGGTGTCGTCGAAGTAGCGGCGTAATTGGCTTATATCTGCAAAATCGCTAACCCATTTTGAGCCAATTTTTTCTGTAATTAAATGACTCAAGGCCGGGTTGCAGTGTGCTAACCAACGCCTTGGCGTAACCCCGTTGGTTTTATTATTAAACTTGTTAGGCCAAAGCTCGTAAAAGGTTTTAAATAGCCCTTCTTTTAAAAGTTGAGTATGTAGTGCGGCCACACCATTTACCGAATAGCTACCCACAATCGCTAAATAAGCCATGCGTATTTGCGGCACGTCGCCTTCTTCAATTAACGAAAGCGCACGCTGCTTACTTGCATCGCCTGGCCAATGCTGAGCCACTTGCGCTAAAAAGCGAGCGTTTATTTCATAAATAATTTCTAAAATTCGCGGCAATAGTTTTGCAAAAAGCGGCACTGACCATTTTTCTAATGCCTCTGGCAATAGAGTGTGGTTAGTGTAAGCCATTGTGCTGGTTGTAATTTCCCACGCGTTATCCCAATCAAGCTCGTAGTCATCAACTAAAATGCGCATTAACTCTGCCACGGCAATACTTGGGTGCGTATCGTTTAATTGAAATACATGATGGGCTGCAAAGTCACTAAAGTCTTCGCCGTACTGTTCAACCCATTGCGATACGATATCTTGAATACTCGCTGATGATAAAAAGTACTGTTGGCGCAATCTAAGCTCTTTACCATTTTCGCTGCTGTCATTTGGGTAAAGCACCATTGTAATTTGTTCTGCTAGGTTTTTTTGCGCTACCGCTTCTGAATAACTCCCCGCGTTAAACTCGGTTAAATTAAATTCGTCGGTCGCTTCTGATTTCCATAGCCTTAGCGTATTAACAATGTCGTTTTTATAACCAGGAATAGGCACATCATATGGCACAGCTAATACGTCGTGACAACCAACCCATTGACGGTGTTCGCGCCCATGTTTGTCGGTATAACTTTGTACGTGCCCAAAAAACTTCACTCGTTGTGATTGCTCAGGCGCGGCAAGCTCCCACGGGTGCCCCTCACGAAGCCAGTTATCGGGCTGCTCAACTTGGTGGCCATTTTTTAATGATTGGTTAAACATACCGTATTCGTAGCGAATACCGTAACCAACCACGGGAAGCGCAAGGCTTGCACAGCTATCTAAAAAGCAGGCAGCTAAACGCCCAAGGCCACCATTACCTAGCCCTGCATCGTGCTCTGCCTGGGCTACGGTTTCAATTGTGGTGCAATACTCTTGCAGTGCACTGGAGACTTGCTCGTCTAAGTCGAGATTTAAAATTGCATTACCAAGTGCTCTACCCATTAAAAATTCCAGCGATAGGTAAGCTGTTTTACGGCGTTTTCCTTGCTTGATTTGTTGTTTGGTTTCTCTGCAACGTGCAACCAGCCGATCTCTGATTGTCAGCGCAAGTGCATGATATAAATACAGTTGCGACTCACCCACTTTGTCACGCCCTAAACTGTAATAAAAGTGCCGAGTTAAATCATCTTTTAAAGTGCTTTCATCAATTACAGGGCCTTCTTGCCACCCTTTTACCACACACACATTTTCGTCTTGCTTAGACATGACCATCGTCCTCTAAATTTGCACTAAAAACCCAGCTGCTTTGTGCTGAAATTTCGACTATTGCATCCTCTTTACTACTCACCGATGCGTTATGTACACTTGATAAAACCATCTCCCATTGCGCCGCGATAGGCGATGGGGGTAACTTACAAAAAACTGTTTTTTTACTCGCATTTAAAATGATTAATAAGGCGTATTTATTTTGCTTATCTAACAAGCTATACATTAAAAACTGGCGCTGTGGCTCGTGCCAATGCTCGTTGGTCATTTTTACGCCTTGCTCGGTAAACCATTTAACCGTAAAGCGCTCGTCAATATCTTCTGAAAACACACTGTGTTTAAACGCACTGTGACCACGCCTTATTTTTAGTGCATCGTCAATAAATCGGGTTAGTGAATGATTTAGCTGTGAGTCTTTCCATGCCAACCAACTGGTGCGGTTATTTTGACAATACGCATTATTATTGCCCCCTTGCGAGTGACCCATTTCACTGCCTGAGGCAATCATAGGCACCCCTTTTGAGAGTATTAGCGTAAGTAAAAAGTTCTTTTGTTGCTGCAGCCTTAGGGCAATAATTTTGGCATCATTAGTAAATCCTTCAACACCACAATTGGTGGAATGATTAGCGCTGTGGCCATCGCGATTTTGCTCGCCATTCGCTTCATTATGTTTATGCTCATAACTCACCAAATCGGCAAGCGTAAAACCATCATGGCTGGTAATAAAATTAATACTGTTTAGCGGCCCGCGCTGGCTGTGCTCAAAAATATCAAATGAGCCATGAATACGCTTTGCTACATTTGCAATAACGCCTTCTTCGCTTTGCCAAAATCGGCGTATTACATCTCTGTATTGGTCATTCCACTCTCGCCAAGGTGCAGCAAAAGCCCCCAGTTGATAACCTCCTGGCCCTATATCCCAGGGCTCACTAATAAGCTTTACACGGCTTAATACAGGGTCTTGTTCAATGGCTTGAAAAAATGCATGGGCGCTATTAAAACCATGGGCATTTCTGCCTAAAATGGTGGCTAAATCAAACCTAAATCCGTCTACTCCCATTACTTGCACCCAATAACGTAAGCTATCAAGTACCAGCTTTAAGGTTTTAGGATGATCAATATTAATGGTGTTACCGCAGCCTGTATCGTTTATATACACCTGAGGCTTATCAGCCACCGTTCGGTAGTAAGCTAGGTTATCTAACCCCCTGAGCGATAAAATCGGCCCATCGGCGCCCGCTTCTGCGGTGTGGTTATAAACCACATCTAAAATAACCTCTATATCTGCTTTATGAAGCTCGCTAACCATGCGCTTAAATTCGTTAATGTCATCATCAACTAAATAATCTTTATGCGGGGTAAAAAAGTTAAGTGTGTTGTAGCCCCAATAATTTTGCAGCCCCTTTGCCGTTAAAAACTGCTCACTTATAAAAGCATGTACAGGGAGCAGCTCTAGTGCGGTAACCCCTAAATTATGCAAATGCTCAATAAAGCTAGGGTGGCTTAAGCCTAAAAACTTGCCTTGCAAATTTTTAGGCATATTAGGGTGTCGGCACGTGGCGCCTTTTACATGGCACTCATAAATAACGATATTAGACCAGCTATGGTTTGGCTTTTTATGTTTATAAGGCTGGCTATTAACAACCCGTGATTTAGGTATATCAATGGCATTATTAACGGTGCTTTTCGTGCCAATAGGCATTTGCCCATAGTGGCGCTCACTCCATGTAAATTCGCCAAATAAGTCTTTTGCATAAGGGTCTATCAGCAACTTGTGCTCGTTAAACAGCAGACCTTTTTCAGGACTGTACTCCCCTTCTACGCGATAACCATATAATGCGCCTTCGGCTAAGGGTGCTACATGGGCTGTCCATATACCGCCTTCGTTGATATGCATGGTTACTTTTAATATTTCAGAGTGCCCACTTTTATCAAATAAGCACACATAAGCTTGTGTTGCTTTAGGTGCGTACAAGCTAAAGTTAACGCCGCCACTGCTAATAGTTGCGCCAAGTGGCTGTGGTTGCCCATGTGAAACCTCAAATCGATTACTCATCTTCAACCTTTTGTAAATAAATCGTCGTTAACCCGCCCATTGCAATTTTAATGCTATGCGAAAAGCCATGAACGCTTGCCTTAACGCTACTAACCGTGGCGTTTTTGTTTGCTGTTACTTTAATACCTGAGCCAAAAAAAGCGTCATCATCGGTGTTTAAAATAACCTTATATTTACCCGCTGCGGGTACCCCAATTTCATACTCTTGATAAGAAACAGGCGTAAAGTTTGCCACTACTACAATAAAGTCGTGGGCATTTTTAGCATAACGTACAAAACTAAATATACTTTGCTCGTTATTGTTGTTATCTATCCATTCAAAACCCGCAGGGCTTGAGTCGAGTTCATACAGTGCAGGCGACTTTTGATAAACAGTATTAAGCGCTTGTACAGTGTTTTGTATACCGCAGTGGCTTTTATGCTCTAGCAAATGCCAATCAATAGAATGATTGTGATCCCACTCTTTTCGCTGTGCTATTTCGCCGCCCATAAACAGCAGCTTTTTACCTGGGTGCGCCCACATAAATGCGTAATACGCACGTAAATTCGCAAATTTTTGCCAATCATCACCAGGCATTTTTTCAATTAATGAGCCTTTACCATGTACAACTTCGTCATGACTTAGCGGTAAAATGTAATTTTCGCTAAATGCGTACACCATAGAAAACGTCATTTCGTGATGATGATGCTGCCTATAAAGCGGGTCGTGTTGCATGTAATGAAGGCTGTCGTTCATCCACCCCATATTCCATTTGTAGCCAAAACCTAAGCCATTGTGATCAACACTTTGAGTGACCCCCGGCCACGCGGTCGACTCTTCAGCCACCATCATAATGCCCGGATTGTTTTTATAACTACGCAAATTCACCTGCTTTAAGCACTCAATAGCGCCTAGGTTTTCTCGCCCACCATAACAATTGGCAACCCATTCACCTTCTTTGCGGCTGTAATCTAAATAAAGCATTGAAGCCACCGCATCTACGCGCAGTCCATCAAGGCCAAATTGCTCTAGCCAATACATCGCATTAGAGATTAAAAAGCTTTTAACCTCCGGGCGGTCGTAATTATAAATATAGGTATTCCAATCAGGATGAAAGCCCTGTCGAATATCGGCATGTTCAAATAAATGCGTGCCGTCAAAGTGGTGTAAACCATGCGGATCACTAGGAAAATGCCCAGGCACCCAATCAAGTAGCACGCCTAAGTTTGCTTTGTGGCACTGCTGAACAAAGTATTTAAAACTGCTGTAATCACCAAAGCGACTAGTTGGTGCAAACAACCCCACCGGCTGGTAACCCCAAGAGCCATCAAACGGGTATTCACTTATTGGCATTAATTGAATATGCGTAAAGCCCATTTCAAGCGTGTAATTAACCAGTTTGTCGGCAAGTTCGCTATAGCTTAAATAGCGGTTTTCTTCAGCCCTTTGCCATGACCCTAAGTGCACTTCGTAAATACTTACCGGCGCGTCTATATGGTTACGCTTTTGACGATTTTTAAGCTCGCTATCACTCAGCGAAATAGACGCTGCTTGCTGTTGTAACACACTGGCCGTACCCGGAGCTTGCTGCATTTTAAAGGCAAACGGATCTGCTTTTTCAAGCACATCGCCTTGCTGTGTCACAATAGAAAATTTATAACAGGTATCGGGCTGAAGCCCTGCGATAAAAAGCTCCCATACACCACACGCAGGATGAAAACGCATATAATGACGATTAGCTTGCCAAAGGTTAAATTCGCCAATAACAGATACACTGGCTGCATTAGGCGCCCACACACAAAAACGCACTCCATCAACCCCTTGTTGATTAATAAAGTGTGCGCCTAAATGTTTATATGCATGCTCTAAACTGCCTTCGTTAAATAAATACATTGCACCTGTATCTAGGCTGCTTGCAAAGCTATATTCATCGTAAAAACATAATGCTGAGTTTGAATATTCAACGTTGCACTTATAAGGTTGCGTTGGCATTTCGTTGCTTGTTGTAATGAATAAATCGCTACTGTTATAACGCTTAGCAATAACTTTTTTATCATTAATAATAATATTTACATTTTTAGCCGCGGGTAAATACACGCGTATTTCGTAGCCATTTTTATAAGCATGTGCCCCTAAAAAACTAAAAGGGTCTTTAAATCTGCCGCCTTGTAGTGCAGTTACCTGTGCGTCGTAATGGGTCTGTAATGAATCCTTTGGTGCGGTACTACTCATATCCTTTCCTTATTGAATTAACTGCAGCCAAAGTACTGGCATTATTTTTAAAAATAGCGTTGCTTGAATGAGTTAAAACACGGCGCCAATTTGGGTATTCGGTATTAGTACCGGGTATATTCACCGGATACGTTTGTTTATCTAAATCATCAAGCTGAAGTGCAAATAAACGGGTCTCACTGTGTGCAAGTGCTTTGGCAAGTTCACCGTAAACGCACATAGCATCGCTAGTTTCGCTAAGTTGCTCTGCGCTATGTAACCGTATAAAACGCAGTAATCGTTGTTTTTCTTGTTGTCGTTCGTGCAATTGCTGTTGGTACTGCTGATCATCAATAAGCTGATACTGACGTTTAATATCTAAATCATCTGTTTGCCACCAGCCACAAAATGGCGGTACGTCATGATTAGCTATCATAATTAAGCAATGCTTAGGTAATTCTTGTAACGGTAAAAACTCGCCATCATGTTGTTTTTCAAAATAAAATAAGCTATTTGAATAAATACCACTTGCAGCAAGTGCGTGTTTTACCTCGGGCGGGACTATGCCTAAGTCTTCACCTATTACTATGCACTGATTAAGGTGAGACTCTATTTTTAAAATAGCCAATAAGTGCTCAAAAGGGTAATAAACATAACAGCCATCTTGTAAGTGATTATTTTCAAAGCACCACCATAAGCGCCTTAGTGCCATAACGTGATCAATGCGCAAACCGCCAACGCCTTGCATGTTTGAGCTAATAAGTGAGCGATAAAAGGCAAAGTGATTATTTTTTAATTGTTGCGGGTTAAGTGCAGGCAGCCCCCAATTTTGCCCCGCTTGTGCCCAAGGGTCCGGTGGCGCGCCAACATTGGCATTATCACTAAAAAGTGATTGCTGAGATTGATACTCAACGCCATCACCTGCACAACCAACAGCAAGGTCATTAACTAAACCTATTGCCATGCCTTTATTTAAACAGTGCTGCTGACAATGGCTTAATTGTAATTTAGCCTGCCATTGTAAGTAGTAATCAAAGGTAGGGTTAGCTGAATTTAGCGTAGTTAGGGTCTGGGCGTTTTGTTTGCAAAACTGTGCAAACTCATCGCGTCGTGAAGCGCTGGCATGTGCTTCAAAATGACTAAATAGCGCTTTAAATAATGCATATTTAACGGCGCTTACTTTTTCATAATTTATAAACTGTTCATTGCTGTTAAAAAGCGCTTTTACCTCATCACTGTGTAACAAAGCATCTAATTGTGGATTGTTTTTAGCATCAGCTGATAGTTCAACACAAATGTACAAAGGATTTAATAACGCACGGCTATTAGGGCTATAGGGACTGGCTCGCTCACTCTGCTGTGCAAACAGCAAATGTAATGGGTTGAGTAATATGTAGTCCATGTGTTGCTGTGCACATAAGTCACATAGCTCTAGTAAATCATTAAAATCCCCTACACCTAGACCTGCTTTGTTTTTAACTGTGTACAACTGCAGCGAAAGCCCAGTGCGCTTAGTATCATCTACTTGAAAAACTTTTTCTGGGGTGGCCCACAATTGAATCTCTTTGCTTTGCTCCCCTACACTAACCAGCGCCTGATGATAACCTACCGGGATAGCCCCTAACGGCACTGCTACTTCAATATAACGCACGCCATGTACATAGTAATCGCCCGTAATAGCCAAATTATGTAAGTTAGCACGCTCATAGGTTACGTTTAACTTTGGCAACGTTATCGCCACAGGTAAATCACGTTGACGCTCATCTATACGAATATAAAAAAGGTTATCAGTTAAATTCACTAAGCTGGTATCGGGTGCTAACTCTAACCAAGGCGCAACATCTAATTGATAATTAAGCTGTGCTATTTGGTGTTCATCTTCGGTATTTACACCACAACATTGTAAGGCACGTTTGCGCGTGTCTTCGCTAAATATAACCTTCTCGCCCGTGTATTTAGTAAACTCATAACCGATACCGTGCAGATAAAACAACTGCGAAAGTGCGTCCATTTACTCGCCTTAATTTATGCGTTGAGTGTTCACTATGCTATTTTCTGTGCCAAATGTATTAGGTAGGTAGTCATCTGCTTGGTGGTCGTTATCCCAAATATCACCATTAATTAAATAACGAAAATGAAACTGCTGATCAACTGGCAAGCGTTGCTTACATTTAAAGACCCCTTCTTTTTTATTAAGCTTCATAGGCACCGGCTGCCAATCGGTAAATTCGCCAAGTAAACTTACTTGCTCTGCATCAGGGTGGGTAAACTCAAAGGTAACTTCAGCTTCATTTTTTGTTTTGAAAAAACGTTTATTCAACATAGTAGGCTCCAACTAAACCAAAATGGGTACTTAATCTTTGCCACAGGGCCGATACAACACTTTAAAGGGCGATGTGGGGTGCATTTAAACATCATTAAACGCGGGTAATTTAAACAAATTTTTATTTACGCATTATTACAGTGCAAAAAGTTTTTAGCTGCACATATAAGGTGCGATTACGATAAAAATTTTCGCTTATTAATGACAAACTAATGTACAGCAAGTATTAAACCAACTTAATCATTTTTCATTATTAATATATTGAGCAAAAAATCATATAAAGGTTCACACTAACCTATAAAATTCTTTCGTTATCAGTGTGCTTAAGTAATAATACACAGCATCTTACGTCTCTGAAATACCAAAAATTTCATGTTGAAAAAAAGCATTTTATTTACTACGGTAATTGTATTTATTGCACTTGCCTCCTTTGTAAGCCTTTCTGTATATACCCTTTATAGTAAAAAGCAATTATCAGTAGACCCTAAATTAAAAGAAATTTCAGGCATTGAGTTTGATAAAAAAAAGCGCTTGTGGGCGATTAATGATGGCGGTGACGACCCAAAACTTTATCGCCTAGGCGAAGATGGCGCTATTGAAAAAGAAATCCTTGTTACGAATGCTAAAAATATAGACTGGGAAGACATGACGCAAAATAAATTTGGTCATTTTTTCTTAGGTGATTTTGGCAATAATAAAAACGATAGAAAGTGGTTAACTATCTATAAAATAGAAAACCCAATAGACATAAAAACAGAGACCACCGAAGCCGAAATTATTAAGTTTACCTATCCTGAAATGGATGGCACTCCCATTACCCCTAACAAACGCAACTTTGATTTAGAGGCCTTTGTAGAGTACAAACGCCATTTATATTTATTTACCAAAAATAGAACAGAACCTTTCGATGGCATAACCAATGTTTATAAAGTGGGCGATCATGCAGCCAATTTTGATGCTCAGTTAATTGATTCATTTAAAACATGCACAACTCTAGAAAAACTCTGTTGGATCACATCCGCTGCTCTTAGCCCTGACAGGACTAAACTTGTGTTACTTGATTCTACAAGCATTTGGCTGTTCGAGAACTTTAAAGGCGACAAGTTTTTTTCTGGTGATGTGTCTCGAATCGATTTAGGTATTGTCACGCAAAAAGAAGCGATCACCTTTTATGATGATAATACACTTATTTTTACCGATGAAGAATTTAAAGGGCTGGTAGGAGGAAATGCTTACGTTATTAAATTAAATGAAGCACAAAAAACCGTTATCAGACAAGCGCCAAAGACTGCCGTAAATAAATAGCTACACAAAATTTTGCTATACACGCGCGCTTTAATAAGACGCTGCACACGCTATTAATTTAATGCGTTGTTATTAAATGAGTGCAGCGCTTTTTCTACATCAACTCCCAAAATAATAACGCCAATATGATCGCCCTTGGCATTTTTTATGGGTAGACTTAATTGCACCTGAAAATGATGTGTTGAAGCATCATATTCAACACTGTCAAAGCGATACACTAAAGACTGCTGGTATACGAGGCTAAATTTATTCTCATCCCCTTGCCAATAATCACTGGTGATTTTGCTTATAGCCACATTTTTACCTTGCTTATCTGTCACTATAATTTCGGTAATTATGCCTTTGAACTGCCTTTGCCATTGTTTTAAATATAATGAAGCATCAGTAAGTAACATTTTTTTAGCTAAATCATGTTGATGTGTTTTGACTTCTTTTATCCAATGCTCGTCAGCGAGTTTAAGCGCTTTGTTTTTCAGCTTTATATGGTTACTTTGCGCCGCGGCATCGGTAATTATGGGCTGTGAAATTAACGCCTTTATTGGCTCTAACAACGTATTTAGTATTTGTACTTGCTCACCCTGTGATAAATAAAACGGTGCAGGGGCACATTGAGGAATCGTTTCGTTGAATTTTTCTAAAAAAGAAGGGTGCGAATTAATAAGCTTATTAGCAGCAAAAACACCTAAAGGCACATAACGATAAAATGAGCGCGGGTAGGCAGATGCGTCAATACCTAAGTGATCGGCAGCATTATTAAAGTCATCTAAATCAAGTAATACTTTGTCTACTCTATGATGGTGAAGTACGTTTACTATTTCTTCTAGCGAGTTTACTTCAACTAACGAGGTAATATTTTGCGTTTTAAACCAATTAGCCTGATAACTGCCATGGACCACGCCATAACGTATTTTTTTGGGGTCTTTATTAACGCTATCGGGATGAGTAAACCAGTACCAATTTTCTAGGTAAATAGGTGATGACAACTTACCATACTGGCTCATCTCAGAGGTTAAATGCGTTGTAAAATACCCATCCAACCTATCTTGTTTTACCTCGCGACGAGCCCTCAGCCAAGGTAACGATTGCAACTCAAATGGCATGTCCATATTGTGTAAAATACATTGCACTTGGTTAACCGCATTATCTGGTGTTGTAAGCGATACATTGGTACCTAATTTTAAGGGTTCAGTTAAAGTTAAAAGTGCAAAAAATAACGTTGTGGGCATAATCCATTGCTAAATAATTGTGTTAATTACAATAAGTATAGTAAGGCTTTGCCAAAATATCTAACTTCGATAAAATTAAATATTAAGTTAAATCAATAGGTAACCTTTCGCTTTAGTAACACTTAACTTTAACGCTTAAATTTTGTTTCTAAAATCACTGACGATGTTGTGCGCTCTACCCCATCTAAATTACCTATATCATCAAGTAAATGGCTTAGCTTTTCTAAGTTTTGCGCTTGTACTACAGCAATTAAATCAAACTCCCCACTTATGGCATAAAGCTGGGAAATAGCATCAATTTGTTTAAGTTCTAAATTGGTTTTAGTGGTGAGTTTTTGCATCACCTTTATAGATACATGAGCCGAGACCATACTGGTCAAATAGTCTTCACCGTAGTCTACGCTATAGCCTTTTATAACACCTGTTTCTTCAAGTTTTAACATACGGCTTTGCACGGTAGAGCGCGATAAATTAAGCATGCGTGCCAAGTCAGAAATACTGGCTCTTGCATTGGTTTTTAAAATTGAAAGTAGCTTTTCGTCTTGTGGAGTTATCATATTGCTTATTAATTTCGTTATTTTGACTTTTATTGTAATCATTTTTCACAAAATAGCACTGCAAATTTAACCTACAACCTTCGATAATAGTGCTTAATAACAAAAATTACCTAGCTGAGAAAACGCTAACGTTTTTATTTTGCTAATCTTTATCCAATATTCACAATTTTTAGGTGTACATAATGCAAGTAACAAGAGACTTATTTAACGATGTAATGGTGCCAAACTACAACCCGTCGGCAGTTATTCCAGTGCGCGGCGAAGGCTCACGTGTGTGGGATCAAAATAACAATGAGTTTATTGATTTTGCAGGCGGTATTGCCGTTAATTGTTTAGGCCACTGTCACCCAGCGCTTGTATCTGCTTTAAAAGAGCAAGGCGAAAAAATTTGGCACTTATCAAATGTGATGACTAACGAACCTGCCCTGCGTTTAGCACAAAAAATGGTTGAAGCGACATTTGCTGATAAAGTGTATTTTGCAAACTCAGGCGCAGAAGCCAACGAAGCGGCTCTTAAGCTTGCTCGTCGTTTTGCACTTGACGTACACGGCGAAGAAAAATCGCAAATTATTGCATTTAACAAAGGGTTTCACGGCCGTACATTTTTTACTGTAACGGTGGGCGGGCAAGCTGCTTACTCTGATGGCTTTGGCCCTAAACCTGGCGACATTATGCATTGTGATTATAACGATATTGCAGCATTTGAAGCACTTATCAGTGATAAAACATGTGCCGTAATGATGGAGCCACTACAAGGTGAAGGCGGCATTATTTCACCTACCGACGAATTTGCTAAAAAAGTACGCGAGTTATGTACCAAGCACAATGCACTGCTAATTTTTGATGAAGTACAAACAGGCGTTGGCCGCACTGGCGATTTATACGCTTACGAAGGTTTAGGTGTAGTGCCCGATATTTTAACGACAGCTAAAGCGTTAGGCGGTGGTTTTCCTATTGGCGCTATGATCACTCGTACTCATATCGCAGAGCACTTAAAAGTTGGTACGCACGGCTCTACGTACGGTGGTAACCCACTAGCTTGTGCAGTAGCAGAAGCTGCATTTGACACCGTAAACACACCGGATGTACTCAACGGCGTTAAAGAGCGTGAACAACTATTTCGCGATGGTTTAAATGCAATAAACGAAAAATACAACGTATTTAGTGAAGTACGTGGTAAAGGTTTACTTATTGGTGCGGTATTAAACGATAAATTTGAAGGCCGTGCACGTGACTTTTTAGTTGCCAGTGCTAACAATGGTTTAATGAACCTTGTTGCAGGCATGAATGTTATTCGTTTTACCCCTTCTTTAGTTATTCCATTTGAAGATATTAAAGAAGGCCTAGCACGCTTTGAAAAAGCAGTAAGCGACGTAGTAAACGGCTAATTTAATTAAGCGCGCCTTAGGGCGCGCTGTTGGAGCAAGTAATAAATGCAAGTATTACGTCCTATTACCACTGAAGACTTTGCTGCACTTAAGCAAATTGCGATTGAATCGGGCCATGGGTTTACCTCACTTCCGGTGGACGACCAGCTATTAAAAGACAAAATAGACCGCGCCGAAAAAAGCTTTGCTAAAAATATCAATCAGCCGTTAGATGAAAGCTACCTATTTGTTTTAGAAGACAGTGAAACAGGTGAGGTCATTGGCACAACCGCCATAGAAGCCGCTGTTGGTTTATCTGTGCCTTTGTATCATTACCATTTAGGTAAAACAGTACACCACTCGCCTACACTTAATGTTTATAACACCGTTGATATTTTAAGCATGTGTAACGATTACACCGGATGCTCTGAAATATGTACTTTGTTTTTGCGCGAAAACAGCCGTAAAGGCTTAACCGGGCGCTTTTTATCACGCTCACGCTTTTTATTTATGGCGCAGCACAGCGAGCGTTTTGCCGATACTGTGATTGCTGAAATGCGCGGCGTAAGTGACGAAGATGGTCATTCACCGTTTTGGCAGTGGCTGCAAGAGCACTTTTTTAGTATTGAGTTTCCCAAGGCCGATCATTTAGTAGGGCTTGGCGATAAAGTGTTTATTAGTGAGTTAATGCCTAAATACCCTATTTACGTCAATCTACTAAGTAAAAAAGCCCAAGCAGTGATTGGCAACGTGCATGAAAAAACTAAACCGGCACTTAAACTGCTCGAAAAAGAAGGTTTTGAGCACCGTGGCTATGTTGATTTGTTTGATGCAGGCCCAACGGTAGAAGCCAAGCTTGGTAATATTCGCAGTATTCGTGAGTCTCAAGTATGCCCTATTACAATTGGCGAGCTGGAACATATTAGCCAGCACAGCTCAGATACTTTAGCCGTTTGCAATCAAGGTGTAGGTGGGTTTAGAGCAACCTTTACCCAGCACGCCCACTATAACCACGCTAAGCACACATTAGTAATAAGCCAAGAAGTGGCTGATGCCCTTAATTTATCCCAAGGAGATGCAGCGCGTTTTTTCCGCCTGTAAAACAAATATGAACACACACCTTATAAATAACCAATGGCATTCAGGCCAAGGCCACGCTTTTAGCTCTGTTAATCCGAGTAACGGCAAAGTTGTATGGCAAGGTAATGGCGCAACAGCAGAGCAAGTAGATGCTGCAATCAATGCAGCTAGAGCCGCACAAGTACAATGGGCAGATACGCCTATTGAGTCGCGTATAACCATACTTGAAAACTTTGTAGCACAATTAAAAGAGCACAGCGAAGAATTTGCAGCCATTATAGCGCGCGAAACCGGCAAGCCTCTTTGGGAAACACGCACAGAAGTAGGCGCTATGACAGGTAAAGTGGCCATTTCGATTAAAGCGTACAACGAGCGTACCGGCACCACTGAAAACCCAATGCCGGGTGCAAAAGCCTTTATACGCCATAAACCACACGGCGTTGTGGCTATATTTGGCCCGTATAACTTTCCTGGGCATTTACCTAATGGCCATATAGTCCCTGCTATTTTAGCGGGTAACACCGTGGTATTTAAACCGTCTGAGCTAACTCCTCACGTTGCTGAATTTACTTTATCACTTTGGTTAAAAGCAGGCTTACCAGCAGGTGTTATTAACCTAGTGCAAGGTGAAGTAGAAACAGGTAAAGCTCTTGCTTCGCATCAAAACATAGACGGCTTATTTTTTACCGGCAGCTCAAACACCGGCCATTTATTACATAAACAGTTTGCAGGCCACCCAGGTAAAATATTAGCGCTTGAAATGGGCGGTAATAACCCTTTAATCGTTAAAAATGTAGCCGATGTAAGCGCTGCAGTGCACGATATTATTCAATCGGGCTTTATTACTTCTGGCCAGCGCTGTACTTGTGCACGCCGCGTGTTTATTGAGAAATCGCTCAATGGCGATGCTATTTTAGAAAAACTGATTAGCGCCACTAAAAACATTGTTGTTGATGACAGCTTTGCTGGCGATCAACCATTTATGGGCGCCATGATCAGCGAAAAAGCCGCCTTAGGCATGGTTGCAGCGCAAAATGAATTAGTTGCAAGTGGTGGCGAAATACTTGTTGAGCTTAAGCAGCTAAAAGCAGGCACTGGGTTTGTAAGCCCAGGTATTATTGATGTAACTAACATTACCAACATGGCCGATGAAGAACACTTTGGCCCGCTCATTAAAGTGTATCGCTACAACGACTTTGACAGCGCAATAGCAGAGGCTAATAACACCAACTTTGGTTTATCAGCAGGCTTACTTGGCGATAACGAAGATGATTACAGCCACTTTTTAAAGCGCATTCGTGCCGGCATTGTCAATTGGAACCGCCCTATTACGGGTGCCTCTAGTGCGGCACCGTTTGGTGGCATAGGCGCAAGTGGTAACCACAGAGCCAGTGCGTATTATGCCGCTGATTATTGTGCCTACCCTGTAGCATCAGTTGAGGCCGATAAGGTAAACCTGCCACAAACTTTAGCGCCAGGCTTAGTAATTGAATAAGTGAATAACCCAATTTAAGGATTTAACATGCACACTAACGTAAATACATTATTTGAAAACCTATGGGATAACTATTTAGCCGTTACCCCCTCGGCAGATAAAATTCATGATTTATTAGGCTCAACGCAAAAAGATGACATTATTAACGACCATATTGCGCTGCGGACCTTTAATATTGAAAAAGTAGGCCTAGAAAAACTAGCCGCGCACTTTTTAGCACTTGGTTATACAGAGTGTGGTGAATACCACTTTGAAGCTAAAAAGCTCTATGCTAAACACTACGAGCATAGCGACCCTAAGCAACCTAAAGTATTTATTTCAGAGCTATTAGTTGAAAAGTGTTCACCAGAGTTACAAGCCATTGTGACAGATATGGTAGAGCAAATAGATGAAAACGCAGTAACTGCCGATAACTTTTTATACTCAGGCACCCATTGGCAAGTAAGTAGCGATACTTACAAGCAGTTACTCGCTGAAAGTGAGTACGCAGCGTGGATGTCGGCATGGGGCTACCGTGCAAACCACTTTACTGTAAATATTAATATGCTTGCTAAGTTTGATAATATTCAGGATGTTAACCAAGCACTTAAAGACGCAGGCTTTGCCCTAAATACATCAGGCGGCGAAGTAAAAGGCTCACCAGAGGTGTTATTAGAGCAATCATCAACGCTTGCTGATGATTACGCTGTCACCTTCAGCGACGGCGAACTGCGCATCCCTAGCTGCTTTTATGAGTTTGCCATTAGATACCCTAAAGCCGATGGCGAGCTTTACACGGGGTTTGTTGCAGCCTCTGCTGATAAAATCTTTGAAAGCACTAACGCGCGTTAAAAATAAAACATGCCTTAATGTTTTAACTTAAAAAAAAGCCCGTTTGGGCTTTTTTTTATGACAAAAATATTTAGAACATTTACACTAAGTTTTATGCCTGTATTTACTAAATTTTTGATTATCTTGCATGTACTGCTTATATCATCATTGAGCCATGCAAATGAACCACTTACATTACTCTCTAGAGCGAATGCGTCTACTGATGGCTTTTTAAACTCAGATAAAACGTTCGAAAGCCTGCTCAATCATACAATTAATACTAAATTGCAGTGGACCAACCAAGCTCGTTTAATCAAGCGGCTTATGGGTAATGAAGCAGTGTGCAGCTACGATATAATAAAAACGCCCGAGCGTGAAAAACATATTTTGTTCTTAAATATACCAACTACTATTTACGAGCAACGAAAAATATACGCATTTAAACGCACCTTACAAAACTTTCCTGAACGAGTCTCTGTTGCTCAACTACTAGAAAAAGACTTTACCCTTGCCGTAGACTCAGGAACGAGTTATCAAAAACTTGAGCCTGTTTTAACAAAGTATAATGAGCAAATTGCAGCGATAAGCTCAGAAGATACCAGCTCTCAACTGCCTCAACTTCTCATCCATAATAGAATAGACATGATTGTCGATTACGAGGTTAACGTACTCGGTGCACTCACCAGTGAGCAACTAAAACAAATAGATAGCCGTGAAATAGCTGAATTTCCAGAATTTGTTAATGGCTACTTTGCATGTAGTAAGTCAGAGCTTGGCGAAAAAGTAATAAAAGCCATCAATATTTTAATGAACACCCCCGAAATTTACGACCGCTTACAAAAAAGTTTACAACAAGCCTATAGTGCTGATACATCTAGCGCTATGATGCTTGCTTACTCTCAAGAGCACGTATACTTAACCTCTGATGAGTAAAATCAATCGTCAAGACAAACTCCACAAATCAACATAAGCCACTGATTTTAATAACAAATAAATTATTTTAAATTTATTTAAAATTTTTATTGCGCTAAATAAAAACCTACATTATTATCTCGCCGCTTCTTGATGATAGCCAATCCGAGTACATTACAAACCCCGTTTGTAGCAAGGCGATAGAGCAACTATCCAAGAGTGAATTTGACTGTGCGTTTGCACTATTGATCTCACTCAACTGACTCGTGGATACACCATACCCGAGCAGTTGCTTAATTGACTCGGAAAATAAAATGGCTTTATCAACACAACAACAAGACACCGTAACTAAAGTACCTGCAGCAGCGGTTGCTGCAAATCAAGCAATTGATTGCGCGCAACCGAGTATTGCCCACATTGAACAACTTGCTTCACAATTTTGCGCACCTCTAATGGTGCTTGACTGCGACGCTATACGTCGTCAATACCGTGCACTTAAACATGCACTGCCTGGCGTTGTGTTACATTTTGCTTTAAAGCCTTTACCGCATGCTGCTGTCGTGCGCACTTTGTTAGATGAAGGCGCAAGCTTTGATTTAGCAACCAGTGGCGAAGTTGACTTAGTAGCAAGCCAAGGCGTACCAAGCGAGCGTACAATTCACACGCACCCAATAAAGCGCGACAGTGACATTCGCGACGCACTTGCCTACGGCTGTACAGTGTTTGTGGTGGATAACATTAACGAGCTTGAAAAATTTATTGCCTATAAAGATCAAGCCGAAATTTTAGTGCGTTTAAGCTTTCGTAATAAAGATGCATTTGCTGACTTATCTAAAAAGTTTGGCTGCAGCCCAGAGGCGGCAATCGACATTATTAGCCTTGCCCAGCAACTTGGTATTCGTATTAAAGGGTTATCGTTTCATGTTGGCTCGCAATCACCTAACCCAACTAAATACGTTGAAGCGATAAATGCATCTGCAAAAGTGGTTAAACAGGTGGCTGAGTTAGGCTTACCAGCACTTAGTACGCTCGATATTGGTGGTGGGTTTCCTGTGCCGTACAGCGCAGATGTGCTACCAATTGATGTATTTTGTGCGCCTATTAATATCGCGTTGACACAATTACCGGAAACAATGCAAATTATTGCTGAACCTGGCCGTTTTATTGTAGCAAGTAGTGTAACCAGTGTTGCCTCTGTAATGGGACAAGCCACGCGCGAAGGTAAAACATGGTACTACTTAGATGATGGCGTTTATGGCTCTTTTAGCGGTTTAATGTTTGATGAAGCAGCCTACCCTATCGATAGTGCAAAACAAGATAGCGAGCGTTTTGAGTCGGTACTTGCAGGCCCAACATGCGACAGTATAGATGTAATAAGTGATTCAATTATGCTGCCAAAACTAAACAATGGCGATTTAATTATTAGCCGTATGATGGGTGCCTACACACTTGCTACAGCAACCGACTTTAACTTTTTTAAACGTGCTGAGGTCGTTGTATTAAACGAGCAAATGCACAGCCAAGTATTAACAGGTTAAGAAAATAAGTTCCTCGCTATAGGTACGCTGGCTTGTACCTATACATTTCAACGCAGTTGCTCATTCCAACTGCGTTTTTTTTATTGCATTAAATAACTGGGGCTTGTTTACCTTTTTGCTCAACAGAGCAGGCTCTAATAAAAGCAACCTGCGCTACTTATTACAAAAATAATGGTTTATAGTCGTTTTCTAACTGTTCAAACGATAAGTCACCTATAAATCTGCCAAAGCTTAGCCACGTTGCTAAACCTCGTAAATCTTTAAAATGTGGTGGTACAAATTTTGGACTTTCTATTACACCTAAACTATGTAATTGCGATATAAGTCTAAAATCATCAATCGATATTTTTCCGACCAACAATAATGGCAGCTGATCAATGCGCCCAAGCTGTATAGCAACACGAATTAAGTTATATACCAGCACAAATCCTTTAATGTAAGCAATATCCTTAGTAAAAGGTAAGCCTGTTGCCGTGCTGCCTCTAAATACACGTTGTGCTAACGTATAGCTTTCATCTTTTGAAAGCCCTTGCGCTAAGTAGTCACGGTATATATCAACAAACTCTGCGCCATCAATCACTTTAGTAACTGCTTGAATACGATTTACTAACTTTGATAAACGCCTAGGCGTTGATTTAAGGGTAATTATTTCTGTTAAAACAGCTAACCCTTCTTGAGTCACTGTTGAGCTTGGCGTCCCTTTACTTAAACAGGTTAAATAAGGCTGAGCTAGCCCGTTTTGCGTTGTACCTACGTGTATCCACCCTTCGTGCACTTCTAAAATATCAAGCTCACGCTGGGAGAATTTAACATCTTGATTTAGCTTAATGTTATTTGCACCTGCAGCAGCATCACTGACAATCCCATCGCTGAGCATAACCTCTACATTAATACCCGCCATACTGCTATTTACTTGCTCAGATAAAATACGCACGGCATCACTTGCATTAATATTTTTAGGATTATCAGGCAAAATATCGGCTATTAATAAGTTTTGCAGTGGCTTTTCTATCATATTGGCAAGTTCGAACAGTGAAGGTTCACCTGCATGAAATAAATCTTTTGGGTGACCAAAAAGCTCTACCGACAAATCATGAAACTCAGGCGTTCCTCTATACTCAAGCATACTGAGCACCGTTTTATACTCACTACACATTTTACCCATGTATTGAGAAATAGGATTTAGCTGACCTAACTGGTTAATAATATTGCGATGCAAGTTAGAAAACGCTTGGCGTAATTCGCTGGGGACAAATCCTAAATCTCGTTGCTGGTAATAGGCGCTATCGATTAGCGGATTTTTTTGGCACTTTTGCCTAAAAAACGCCTCTTTGATTTGTTTATCCCAGTTAATGGCATCGAGTATTCTAATGGGTGTTTGTAAAGCAATTAATTGCTCTGACAGTTCGTGAGTTTTAAGGAGTAAAGCCTTGTCTATCATGGTGTAAGCTCAACAAAAAATGAGGCTTGAGCATAAGGTAAAACCAGTTAATAGCAAGATTATTTTAGCGCTTTTTAGCCATTGTTTTTACGGTGATCGACCCTCATATATAAAACGTAATAGCTTTAAACAATTAAGGGTTAATGATGAAAAACGAACTCGATAACAAGCAGATCCTCTCTGTGTACGAACGTATTCAGCAGCGCGGTAAACAAAATGATATTGGTAAACATTATCAAGGTGTTACGGCTTACTCTGACATTGACGGCTACACTATTTACTTAGAAGGTAGCGGCGTATTGTTGCGCTTTGGGTTTCATAATGCTTATCACCTAGATTATGAGCATGACAAACATAAAGACGACTTTTTAAAAAAACTATACAACATTGCTAATGAGGAATAATGCAGCCAAGACGCATTCGTAAACGCACCACAAACAAGCAAACCACCTCGTTTATAAACCAGGTAATTACTGAGCTGCAAGCGCACCCAGAAAAGCTGGAGATAATCCGTCGAAACCTAAATGAATACCGCGAACAGACTCACCTTAAACGCGGTTTTTTGCTGGCTATTGAACGCTTTGACTGGGTGTTTGAGGCCAGTAACAATGTTAATTTTATATGCCAACAAATCTTAGCCGATGATTACATAGGTAATCGCCTTAGACGCTACCCACTATTATTTAAAGGCGTTATTAATAGCGCCTAATTTACACGCCTTTTTTAACCTTAACCCCTCCTCTTACAGCCATTACACACTGCTACTCTTTTAATTAGTACACTAATTAAACGCGTAAAGTGGTTTCGTTTGCTTATTTAAAATACCCTTCGTACTCTAACTATTACCATTCTAACGAATATTTATCTTTTTTATTACTCATACCCCGTAAACAAATCCTTACTATTTTCAGCGTTTAAAAACAAAAGTGTAACCCATTGAATATAGATGACTTTATTAATAAAGACCTACATATGGCACTACTACAAATTAACCCGTTTTTATTAATAATCCATCTACATCTTGGTATCTGGTTGTTTACTTGCGCCTTGAATTGTTAGAGCTATTACATTAAGCTTATCTTTATTGAACGTTCAATTAATAAAAATTATGCCTAAAGTCGGAATGGAACCTGTCAGGCGTCAGCAGCTAATTGACGCGACCATTGAGTCAGTTGCACAGCGCGGTTTGCAAGGAACAACTATTAACACCATCAGTAAAAATGCGGGTTTATCATCTGGCATTATTAGTCATTACTTTGGTGGCAAGCAGGGGTTAATAGAGGCAACCGTTAGGTATTTGTTATCGAATTTAAAAAATGAATTAATTGAAAAAGTTGAGCCAACCACCAGCGCAATTGAGCGTTTGATGTTTATTGTTGAGGCCAACTTTGCACTTGTTCAACAGCGCAACGACACCACACGTACGTGGTTAAGTTTTTGGGCGCAGTCAATGCACGATCAAGAACTGCACAGGCTGCAAAATGTAAACAGTAATCGCTTGCAAAGTAATTTAGCATTTTCTTTTAAGCAACTAATGCCCGTAAAGCAAGCAAAGCAAGCTGCAGAACTTAGCGCCGCCATGATTGATGGCCTATGGTTAAGAGCAGTATTAAGTCAATCTGACGAAAACCAATTTAAACACAGTGAAACATTAGCAAAAAGCTATGTACATTCACTCATCAAGCAATATGGAGCCTAGCGTGACTACACCTGTCTATCAAAACTTTATTAACGGCCACTTCCTTGCAAACCAAAGTGGTGAAACTTTTGATGTAAAAAACCCAGCCACAGATGAAGTTATTTACTCGGTAGAAGTTGCCGACGAATTTATTCAAAACGCGGCTATCGAAAGTGCAAAACAAGGCTTTGCTCAATGGTCAAAAATGAGCCCAATAGAACGTAGCCGTATTTTATTAAAAGCGGTTGCTTTATTGCGTGAGCGTAATGACGAGCTTGCCTTAGTTGAAGTGCTTGATACAGGTAAACCAATGCAAGAAGCTAACTGCGTTGATATAGAAACAGGCGCAGATGTAATTGAATACTTTGCGGGCCTAGCACCAGCGCAAGTTGGCCAGCAGCAAATGGTTGGCGAAGACTTTTACTATACCCGCAAAGAGCCACTAGGCATTTGTGCTGGTATTGGTGCATGGAACTATCCGCTGCAAATTGCATGTTGGAAATCGGGCCCTGCCCTTGCCGCAGGAAATGCGTTTATTTTTAAACCTTCTGAAGAAACCCCTTTAGGTGCTATTAAACTAGCTGAAGTTTTTGTTGAAGCAGGCGTACCTGCCGGCGTATTTAACGTTGTGCAAGGTGCAGGTGATGTAGGTCAGTGGTTAACCTCTCACAGTGAAATAGACAAAGTGTCGTTTACTGGTGAAGTAGGCACAGGTAAAAAAGTAGTGGCAAGCGCTGCTGGTACATTAAAAGACGTAACAATGGAATTAGGTGGTAAATCACCTTTATTAGTGTTTGAAGATGCTAATATTGAGCAAGCAGTCAGTGCTGCCATGCTAGGTAACTTTTATACGCAAGGCGAAATTTGTACTAACTGTACCCGTATTTATGTTCATAAAAATGTATATCAACAATTTATTGATGAGCTTAAAACACGTACTGAGCAAAATATTATTGCCGGCGACCCACAAGATTTAAATACTAACTTTGGGGCATTAATTTCTAAAAAGCATCAAGAATTGGTAATGAGCTACATAGAAAGTGGCTTGGCCGAAGGTGCAACCCTACTTACTGGCGGTACAACTCTTTCTCCTGAATCAGCGCCTAATGGCTACTTTGTAGCACCTACGGTATTTACCGATTGCAACGATGAAATGACTATTGTTAAAGAAGAAATTTTTGGCCCAGTTATGAGCGTACTTGTTTTTGAAGACGAAGACGATGTTATCGTCCGTGCAAATGGTACACATCTTGGCTTAGCCGCAGGCGTATTTACTAGCGATATTAAACGTGCGCACCGTGTTATTCACCAATTAGAAGCTGGTATTTGTTGGATTAATGCTTACGGTAATTCACCTGCTGAAATGCCTGTTGGTGGTTACAAGCAATCAGGTATTGGCCGTGAAAATGGCATAGAAACGCTTGATCATTACACGCAAACTAAGTCTATTTATGTGGGCATGGCCGACATAGAAAGCCCGTTTTAAGGTGGCAACTATGAGTAACACTTACGACTATATTATTGTTGGCGCCGGTTCTGCAGGTTGTGTACTTGCAAATCGCTTATCTGAAGATACAAACAATAAAGTGCTATTGCTAGAAACCGGTGGTAGCGATAAAAGTATATTTATAAAAATGCCAACGGCGCTCTCTATTCCTATGAATACAGATAAATACGCATGGCAATTTCACACTCAGCCAGAGCCGTATTTAGATAACCGAGAAATGCACTGCCCACGCGGTAAAGTGTTAGGCGGTTCATCATCAATTAATGGCATGGTATATGTACGTGGCCACGCAAAAGATTTTGACGAGTGGCAGCAACACGGTGCTAACGGCTGGGATTATCAGTCGTGCTTACCTTACTTTAAAAAAGCAGAAAGCTTTTATTTAGGTGAAAATGCGCACCGTGGTGGCACAGGCCCGCTTGGCGTTAATAACGGTAACGAAATGCAAAACCCGCTTTACACCACCTTTATTAAAGCAGGTGTAGAAGCAGGGTATGCACACACAGACGACTACAACGCAGCTCAGCAAGAAGGCTTTGGCCCGATGCACATGACTGTTAAAGACGGTGTTCGCAGTTCGGCCTCGCGCGAGTATTTAGACCCAGTAAAATCACGCAGTAACCTAACAGTTATTACAGGTGCTTTAGCACAAAAAGTGATTTTAGAAGGCAAAAAAGCCACAGGCATTGAGTACACAGTAAATGGCACTCTTAAAACGGCGCATGCGACTAAAGACGTTGTATTAAGTGCAGGTCCAATTGGCTCACCTCATATTTTACAGCTTTCGGGTATTGGCGATAAAGCCATACTAGAAGAAGCCGGTGTTGAGGTAAAGCATCATTTACCAGGCGTAGGTCAAAACTTACAAGATCATCTTGAGTTTTACTTTCAGTACAAGTGTAAACAACCTATTACCTTAAACGGTAAATTAGGTCTTATTTCAAAAGGCTTAATTGGCGCTAAATGGCTACTGACCCGAAAAGGCTTAGGTGCAACAAACCACTTTGAGTCGTGTGCGTTTATTCGCTCAAAACCAGACGTTGAATGGCCAGATATTCAGTACCACTTTTTACCAGCGGCGATGCGCTACGATGGGCGCAGTGCATTTGCGGGTCATGGTTTTCAGGTGCATGTAGGTCATAACAAACCTAAAAGCCGTGGTAGTGTCACTATTCAATCAGCTAATCCTGAGCAACCGCCGAAAATTTTATTTAACTACTTGCAGCATAAAGACGATATTGAAGGCTTTAGAGCGTGTGTGCGCCTAACTCGCGACATTATTGAGCAAAGCGCATTTGATGACTACCGCGATGAAGAAATTCAACCAGGTAAGCACATTCAAACCGACGAAGAAATAGATGCCTTTGTACGCCAAGCAGTAGAAAGTGCCTATCACCCGTCTTGTTCTTGCAAAATGGGCGAAGATGACATGGCCGTGGTTAATTCTAATACCCAAGTTCACGGTATTGAAGGACTGCGTGTTGTTGACTCGTCAATCTTCCCTACGGTGCCAAATGGCAACTTAAATGCCCCTACAATTATGGTTGCAGAAAAAGCAGCTGATCTAATTTTAGGTAAAGCCCCACTTACACTGGCATCGGTAAACGTTGCCATGAGCAGTAATTGGCAAACAACGCAACGTAATAGCGAGATTTAATTAAGCCATAACGTGCCTAACACTATGTAGGGCACGTTAAACTTGCAGTGGCTCACGGCGTAAATTGGTTACGCGGTGTTTGTGCAAGTAATAAAACAAAAACGGAGAACTTATGAGTTACTTTTATTCATTTTGGGAGGGCGATAATGACTATTTGGCTTAGTGCTGGCATTATATTTACGCTACTTGCTGTTATTACTATTTTATTTAAATGGGGTAACGTACGCGTAGTAGGCGTAACACCAGTGAGAACGTTTACCTTTATCGCAATCTTATTTACCTCAGGCCTAGACGTTGGCCTAATCATGTTTCCATTAACCGAATTTGCAGGTTATGCAGACATAAAAGCAAGCCCAGAATACGCGTTTGCAAACCCACTGGCTATTGAGTTTGGCTATTGGGGATTCTTGATCTGGGGATTTTACTTTCTTACGTGCTTTTATTTCTGTGTAATAGAGCCCAAAGTTAAATTTTTCGAAATTTCATGGGTTAAGTTCATTAATAACGTAGTTATTATTGGCACATGTGCCTTTACAGCTTACCTACTGCTTTCTAACTTGCCGTGGTACTTACCAGAGCTAGGCGATGGTTCGAGCGTTATACCTACCTTCTACTTTATTGTATTTGCAGCTATTTGCTTTGCTGTGTACTCAAGTACAGATATTAAATACGTGCGCTTTTTAAGTATTTCTACAACGTGGTTATTTATCGCATTAATTGCCTTTATGTGGGCAGGTGCCTTTGTCGTTGGTGATAGCGAAATGTCGGCATTTACCAATAACCTTGCTGAAATTGGTACTTACTTTGCCAATATAAATCAGTTTGTTTTACCGCTTAATGACTACCATGAATTTTATCTATTTTGGTGGTTTGCGTGGAGCATTATGATTGGCCAATTTACGTCTCGTTTTGTAGGCGGCCTTAAAACATACCAAGTATTAGGTGCAATGTTGATATTTCCATCTATTCCGATTGCGATTTGGTTTAGCGTACTTTACCACTACCACGAAATGGGTATTTCAACAGCGGGTATTAAAAACTTTGCCATGGTATTTGTTGGGATAGTGTTTGTTATTAATTCGCTTGATTCATTAATACGCTTATACACAGATAACCTTAACTTAACGGTTAAACGTTTAGGTAAAATGAACTATATGATACTAAATATTGTTGCCCTTTCGTTACTAACCCTATTGTTTAAGCTTGAGTTTTTACAAATTCAATGGGTTGGCGCGTTAGTTATTGCACTGTTTTTTGGTTGTGCTGCGTTTATTGGCTACAGCAAATTTAAAACGGTTAACAATATAGACAGTTCGCCAAAAGCAAACAAAATAGATTACACAAAAATAGAAACTGTACATTAGGGATCAACAATGAATAACAAACTAAAACAATTAGCAGTAGCGCTACCTTTCGCACTTTTATCAACTACGGTGTCAGCTAACTGGTCAACAACCATTACAGCAGCATCTGACTATACTTTTAACGGTGTAACACAAACTGATAACGACCCTGCAATTCAAGCAAGCCTTGATTACGCGTTCGACAGCGGTGTTTACGCGGGTGCATGGGCATCTAATGTAGATTTTGGTGATGACACTGATTTTGAACTTGATGCCTACCTAGGTAAATACGTGCAATTAACTGACACGGTTAGCGCTGATTACGGTATTGCTTATTACACATACCAAGGTAATAACAGCGATGGTAACTACGCCGAAGCCTACACAAAATTTGGCTATGCAAGTGAGTATGGTCAAACAGAGCTAAACTTTTGGTATAGCTGGGATTACTTTGGTACAGGGGCTGGCCATGTTATTTCTATGATTGCCCACACCTTTGAAATTGCCCCGAATCATGCCATTCGTGCAAGCTTTGATATTTCTAATTCGCTTGATGGCGAAAAATGGGCATGGGATGTAAACCAAAAGAAATCATACAAACATTACCGCCTAGCGTACCAAACTAGCTACGAAGGCTTTGGTATTGAGATTGCTGCTGAAGACACAAGCCTAGATTACGATTACGCTGATGAGCGTATAGTACTTGCTATATCACGCACATTCGATTTATAAAATTGTAGTTGTTAGATTCTACAAACAAAAATGCCACTTTTAAAAGTGGCATTTTTTTTACTAAATTTTAAGGCTGTAGTCCTAAAGAACTTAGTTTTATTTAGGGGCAATTAAGCACAATACAGGGTTTAACATTTCGCGGCCTGAATAGCTGCACCAGTGAATGCTCAAGTTAATCGCTATCGGTAGTGGCAATTTCATAGCATAACCTGAGCCTAAAACCCTACATAAGCTATTAAATTACCTATAATAAACAGGCTCTAACTTTCTATTTCCCACGCGCTGGTGCCCGCTGCAGATAAGTTAGCCGTATTTTTACGCAAAACTTTGTTACCCACATTGATAGATGATTGAGGGCGACTAACCAAATAGCCTTGCACAGAGCTTACTCCCATGCGTTTTACAAGTTCAAACTGCTCAATTTCTTCTACGCCCTCTGCCACTATTTTAAGTCCTAACTTTTGACCTAACTCGCTAATCGTATTAAGGATGTCATTGTACTTTGGACTTTTATCGGCTTGAGAGATAAACGAGCGATCTATTTTTATTACATCAATGGGCAAATCAGCCAATGTACTTAATGAACTAAAGCCGGTACCAAAATCGTCAATAGCAATTGTCACACCTTCTGCACGAAGCCGCTCAAGCTCTTCAATCATACTTTTACTGGCTTTAATAAACGTAGACTCTGTTATTTCTAGCATTAAAGAATGCGATGGCAGCCCTGTGTTTTTTAGGTTTTTCATTATCCAATCGTACACTGAGCGGTGTTTTAGTTGCACACCCGATACATTAACCGAAATTTTTACTTTGCGCATACCGGCATTATGCCATGCTGCCATTTGCCTACACGACTCATGCATAATCCAATCGCCGAGCTCTAAAATAAGGTTAGACTCTTCGGCAATAGGTATAAACTCCGCCGGTGAAATCATCCCTTCTATAGGATGTTCCCAGCGTGTAAGCGCTTCAAAATAATCTATCATGCAATCTTCTACATGCACGATAGGTTGAAAAGATAAGTAAAAGTCTTTACACGCAACCGCCAAACGCAGCTCTTCTAATAAATAGTGATAGCGGCGCATTTTATTACCCATCTCTGGGGAGTACACTTTAAAAATGCCTTTACCATCGCTTTTTGCACGGTACACTGCCACATCGGCCAATTGCAATAATGCTTGTGGTGTTGATGCGCTCTCTGGGTACGCCGCTATACCAATACTGGCGCTAATTTTTATTATTTTATTACCCAGTACAAAGTCTTTTTCAAGTTCACTGAGTACGTGCTTAGCAATATCGACTACTTTATTATCGGTATCTACCGACTCAATAAAAATTGAAAATTCGTCACCGCCTAAACGTGATAAATTTTGCTCTAACTGATTCGCCTCGTTAATATTACTTAACTTATGATGGCGTAATACGTTAGCTAGGCGCGTAGCAACCTGTACCAAAATTTCATCACCAAAGCTGTGGCCAAACGAGTCATTTACCTGTTTAAACCCATCTAGGTCAATAAACAATAAGGCGCATTTAAGCTGCTCTTCATCAGTAAAATTTATTTGCCTATCTATATGCTCAATATAAGCATGGCGGTCAATGAGCAAAGTTAGCTTATCTTGGCAGATACTTGTTTGTGTTTGCTTTAAATAATTAGCAACATGGGTATTTAAATTGTTTATTGACTGGCTTAAATTACCCAGCCCTGATGGGTTGCCGTGTTGGGGTTGTAGGTTAAAGGCTACAAGCAATTGATTAGCGTTGTTATTTAGCTGTGCAATTTGATGCTGATAAGAGATTTTTTTACGCTCTTTACGAATAATTGTAAAGCCAACAAACAATACCATACACACCAATATAAAGTTTATTGGCGACGTTAACGTCATTAAAATAAGCTTTGTTGCGTTTGCAGCGATAAATTCCGTGTCGGTAGTTTTAACTAACAAAAAATCGGCAGAAGGCTGGTGTATTAAATAGTGCCCATTGAGCATAGGGTTATACCAAGGCGCCATTTCGAGCGTTGTATCTACAATATCAAAGTGGCGTAAATCTATATCAGGGTTGAATAAATTAATGCGGTTAATCTGGTTTGTTAGTTCGATGTTTAAACAAAAGCAAAACAAGATAAATACAAAAAAAATGCCGCCTAAGGGTTTAAATTTATTCATCAACAAAATCCATCTAAATTACTTATCCTATAAACCCGTTACTAAAAGACGATTATATCGCCTGTTTTTAGTACTAAGCAAGCTATAGCACAGTCCTTATTCATTAAAATTTTTAGAACTGTACTCAAAAAGAATAAATTAATGCTTAGTAATTAACTAATTATAGAGTGTGATGAATAAAAATAAACCTTAAGCTTAAAATGTTTGAAAAAACTAATATTACAAGTATTTAATACATACCATCGATTAGTTCGATAATTTTTTCTTTCGCGTCTATAAACTTATCCAAACCACCGCCGGTGCGATAAGATGCTTGCGCAATTTTTTTATTGGTTTGAGCGTCTGTAACCCAAATATTCGCGTATGACATGTACAACGCTAAATCCCAATGCCAGTTAGCCACGTAATAAGCAACGGCATTACACCCTGCGATGTCAGCATTAGGTAATTCAGTTTGATACTCCTGATGTTTCAATACATAGTTAGCAGCAATTACACGTGTTTTGACGTTATGTTTTGCAAACCCTTCTTCCATTGCTGTGACAACGCCTTCTTTAACTGCCTTATGTTCAGCTATACATACTACTTCTGGTTTCACAGTGTCAAAGCGAGTTATATCTTGCTTAGCAGCACAACCCGCTAGGGTTGCTACCATTGCAGCTGCGATAGTTATTTTTATTGTTTTCATATTCATCCTTTTTATGGTTATTTAAAGTTGCCATGCATAGCTCACTTTTGTAAAAAATGTGCGTTGATCTCTTTCAACGTGTTTTAGAGAATCGTCTTGATAGCTTTTATCTGAGTAGCCTAAATAAAATAATGTTTGAGCATTAATTTTGTACGAGTAAACTAATTGGCTGCCATAGTCTTTATTAATGTGGCTAACTTGGTAGTAGTAGGCGTCTCTATTTCTATCAATGTCTTCAAATTGCAATATAAGCTTGAGCATAGAGCGCATGCTAAATTTATAATAAAGCCTAAAATCTAATAAGTTAGCAGTATAAACTCGCTCACCTTGAGGGTTATCTAAAACGCTGTAGTTATGTGTAGCGTCTACTTGCCAATGATCGTTTATATCCCACGTAACTTGTGTTTGCGTTGCATACGAATCGCCAATTTGCTCATTGGCGTAATCAATGCGGCTGCCATACTCGCCATAAAACGAAAGCCATATATTATTTTTAGGTTTAAAGCCCGTATAAACAAAGCCAATATTTTGGTTATAAAAAGCATCATTATAGTTTTCATAACGATGCAGTAAGCCAATTTCAAAAATAGACTGCTTTTGCCCTTTTAATGTTATAAACCCTTGGTATTCTTCTTCAAGTAGGTCGCCATTTTGCGCCCATGTTTTATCCCAATCAGCCTCATAAGACCATGACGTTAATAAGCCAGACTCATCTGCATACCAGGTTTGCCCGCCCCCAAAGCCTACGTTCTCATAATCTACTTTTTCTTGATAACCTAAGTCAGTACGATAGTCTTTACCTATATTTTCGTAGCTAGCAAACAAATTGTAGTCACGTTTATCACGGGTAAACTCTATAGCGTACGCTTCATCAGATTGAGTTTTAGATAAGTTATAGTTACTTGTTAAAAAATCAGAGTTTTTAGAATCTGTTGTAGCTACCTGGTAGGTCAGTAGATCTGATTGATTAAACCAATAGCTGCCATCGACAGAAAGCACTGTATTGTAGTAGTCATCGCTTTCGCGGTGAGTCGTACTTAGCCCTATAGTGCCTTGTTGGCCAATATCGTATTGATAACGCGCTGCTGCTGCATGGGTTTTATCCTCTAAAATTGCAAAACCAGAGCCTTGATTTGTTGGCAATAAAATATTGCTATTATTGTCATCGGCATACATAAATGCATAGCTATGTTGCCCTGTTTTACCTGTTAATTTTGCCCCTACTTCAGGCTCTGCAATAGTGCGGGTATACAATAGTTCAAATAAACTGCTTTTAAAGTAGGATGCGCCGTCTAAAAAAAATGGTCGTTTTTCTGCATAATAAATTGAGTACGTGGTATTTACATCAAGGGCTAACGCATCACTTTCTATTTGCGAAAAATCTGGGTTTATAGTGGCATTAATTACCGCATCTTGTGTAACCCCCCAGCGTAAATCAAGGCCAGCTTCGGTGTCTATATCGCCATTATCCCACTGCCCTGGCAAGGTAGGTTTTGAATCATTTCTGAGCGCCGTAAGTGTTGGCGTTAGTTGCAGATTTTTACTGGCTTTTATATTTTTAAAACCATTTAATTTATCAAACTGACATAAACTGCATTTTATATCTCGGTCAAACCCCATATTTGAAAGCTGATACAGTACATCACGTTGGTAATTTCGCATAAGGGCAAAGCCCCATGTTAAATCTGTTTTATTTTCAGGAAATCTTAGCGCTTTAAAAGGTATACGCATTTCAACCACAAACCCTTGGTCGGTAATTTGCCCTGCGCTATCCCATATTGCATCCCAAGACGGGTCTGATTGCCAGCCATCGGTGTCACTCATCCGCGTATCACCTTGCGCACCCAATGGATTTACATAAAATTCGTAAGCTGAACGTTCGTCGTTAAAAGTGTCAATAATTAAAATAACCGTATCATCTTGCCAAAGCGTATCTCTGTCACGTAGAGAAGCTGTTATTTCGCTCGGCTGTGGATCTTCGGCTACAAAAGCAACATATAAGTTGCTGCCATCTTCATACATGTAAGCATCAGTTTTAACCGGTGGGGCGCCCTTTTCGTTAGGCTCATCTTGAAATGCTATAGGAACTAAAGTGGCATTTTGCCAGTGGGGCTCATCAAGTACGCCGTCTACAGTAATATCTGCATTTATATGTTCAAGAGAATGCTGCTGTTTTTCACTGGCGTAAAGGTGGTTAGAAAATAAAAGTGCTAATAAGAAGGGGAATAAAGCACTGCATTGTTTTTTTATAATTATTAAGTACTGCATAAACATCCATTTAGACGTGTTTACCCTTAAAAGGTAAACTTATTTATGCAGTGTAATTTAAGTCAGTACATTTGTTAATAGTTTGATACTAAAAACAATGGTTTTTTTAACTAATTAATATTAAAGGCTTAATTTAAAAGCTAGGTTTCAATTAATTTAAGCTTATTAGCCACGCCATTCCAACTATCGGCATCAGCAGGCGCTGGTTTTACCTCAACAATGCGTGGCCACACCAATGCAAGCTCAGCATTAAGCTCGGTAAACTCTTTTTGGTCTTCTGGCAGCTCATCTTCTTGGTAAATTGCTTCAGCTGGGCACTCTGGTACGCATAATCCACAATCTATGCAATCAATAGGGCTTATTGCTAAAAAGTTAGGGCCTTCGTAAAAGGCATCTGCAGGGCACACTGCCACACAATCTGTGTATTTACACTTAATACAGTTTTC
Organism: Pseudoalteromonas sp. GABNS16E; assembly: GCF_028598715.1. Taxonomy (NCBI): domain Bacteria; kingdom Pseudomonadati; phylum Pseudomonadota; class Gammaproteobacteria; order Alteromonadales; family Pseudoalteromonadaceae; genus Pseudoalteromonas; species Pseudoalteromonas sp. GABNS16E. Next base: position 27,942 of record NZ_JAQREZ010000014.1, on the reverse strand, counting down.
GGTGACCACAAACGCCATAATAGTTTAAACCTAGTAATTAATTATCTAAAGCGAGGATCATACCCAACCCCATTAAAAACACAATAAATATGTGCCATCTGCGGTCAATTTAACGTAATATATGCGCCCTTAATGTATAGCCATTACGTGCCCTACACTTCTTATTGTGAGCGGATAATATTACCGCTAAGACACCTAAAAGAGATAACAATGATACGTTTAACCGAAATAAAGCTGCCGCTTGACCATAACGAAGACGCTATAGGCCAAGCCATAGTTGATAAACTAAAAATACAGCCAGCGCAGCTACACAGCTACAATGTGTTTAAACGTGGGTACGATGCACGTAAAAAAACGGCTATTTTACTTATTTATACCCTCGATATTGAAGTAGATAACGAAGAAGCACTGTTAAACGCATTTGCTAAAGATCAGCACGTAAAACCTGCCCCTGATACCTCATACAAATTTGTTGCCCACGCCCCCGCTAACCTTACTGAGCGCCCTGTCGTAATTGGCTTTGGCCCGTGTGGATTATTTGCGGGCTTAGTGCTGGCTCAAATGGGTTTTAACCCTATTATTTTAGAGCGCGGTAAAGAAGTACGCGAACGTACCAAAGACACCTTTGGCTTTTGGCGTAAACGTACCCTTAATACAGAGTCTAATGTGCAGTTTGGCGAGGGTGGCGCAGGTACATTTTCAGACGGTAAACTATACAGCCAAGTAAAAGATCCAAAACATTACGGGCGTAAAGTTATCACCGAATTTGTAGAAGCCGGCGCACCAGATGAAATTTTATATGTAAGTAAGCCACACATTGGTACGTTTAAACTTGTTACCATGATTGAAAAAATGCGCGCACGTATTATTGAACTTGGCGGCGAAATCCGCTTTAGTACGCGCGTAGACGACATTCATATAGATGATGGTCAAGTAACTGGCTTAACGCTTTCAAACGGTGAAAAGCTCAAAACCCGCCATGTAGTACTTGCTGTGGGACATAGCGCCCGTGATACCTTTAAAATGCTCCACGATAAAGGCATTTATGTAGAAGCTAAACCGTTTTCTGTGGGCTTTAGAATCGAGCACAAGCAATCGATGATTGATGAGTGTCGTTTTGGACCTAACGCAGGTAACCCCATTTTAGGCTCTGCTGATTATAAACTCGTTCACCATTGTGATAATGGCCGCACAGTTTACAGCTTTTGTATGTGCCCAGGAGGGACTGTTGTAGCCGCCACCTCTGAAGAAGGCCGTGTAGTAACAAACGGTATGAGCCAATACTCTCGTGGTGAGCGCAATGCAAATAGTGCCATTGTAGTAGGTATTACACCTGAAAAAGACTTCCCTGGTCACCCGCTTGCCGGCATTGATTTGCAACGTAAACTAGAAGAGCAAGCCTATGCATTAGGCGGTAGCAACTACGATGCACCAGCACAGTTAATTGGCGACTTTTTAAAAGGAAAAGCATCGGGCGATTTAGGTGATGTACAACCGTCGTTTACACCAGGAATAAAACTCACCGATTTAGCAAATGTACTCCCGCAGTTTGCTATCGATGCTATACGCGAAGCCATACCTGCATTTAATAAGCAAATTCGTGGTTTTTCAACTAACGATGGCTTATTAACCGGTGTAGAAACGCGTACATCATCGCCTATTAGTATCAAACGCGATAAAAGCTTTCAAAGTATAAATACAAAAGGTTTATACCCAGCAGGTGAAGGCGCAGGTTACGCAGGTGGTATTTTATCTGCAGGCATTGATGGTATTAAAGCGGCTGAAGCAGTTGCACTCTCAATGTTAGAAAACGCTTAAACCGGTTTTTTAAGTTATTTACCGAAAAGCCTCACTTTGTGGGGCTTTTTTGTGCTAAATGTATAATAAATAATAATTAGCGGCTTAATAGAATGACCAAAACAACCATTATTTCTTTAATTTGTGTGCTTTGTGTATTTAGTGCTAAAGCGAATAATTTAAAAACTATAGAGCAAATTCACGCAGTTTATAAAAACAAAACTACAAATGCACAACACGTTACACAAGCTTATATAAACCGAATAGAAAAACTCAACCCACAATATAACGCTGTGATTAATATCGATCCCTCAGCTATTGAACAGGCTAAAGCTTTAGATTTACTCTATGCAAATTCTAAATGGGCCGGGCCACTTCACGGCATACCCGTTCTGCTTAAAGATAACATAGAGACCAAAGGTAAATTACCGACTACAGCGGGCTCTTTGGCTTTAAAAAACAATATTACTAATAAAGATGCTTTTGTAGTTAAAAAACTGCGAGAAGCGGGTGCTATTATTTTAGGTAAAGCAAACTTGAGTGAATGGGCCAATTTTCGATCTTCGTACTCTTCCTCTGGGTGGAGCGCTGTAGGTGGACAAACACATAATGCTCACGATATAACTAGAAACCCGTGTGGTTCTAGTGCTGGCTCTGCAGTGGCCGTAGCACTTAACTTTGCACCAATTGCACTGGGCACAGAAACCGATGGCTCTATTACCTGCCCCGCATCAGTTAACGGTGTATATGCTATAAAACCAAGCATGGGCCAAGTATCGCGCAATGGGGTTATTCCCCTTTCAAGCAGCCAAGACACTGTTGGGCCTATGGCTCATACCCTAAAAGATGCACTACTTGTGCTTGCAGTATTACAAGGCGAAGATAAAAAAGATGTATCAACACATGAGTTTGTTTTAAATTCAAAAGAGTTAACGGCTAAATCAGCACTCAAAATTGGTGCGCTACCAAGTGATAAATTTACGATTCAAACTCAGCAGCTTTATAAAAAGCAATTAAATGCACTTAAACAAGCAGGGCATACCGTTACTGAAATAGAAGTAACCGACAATCTAGATACTTTATTCGCTGATGAATACTACATTTTACTTTACGATTTTAAAGCTGAAATAAATCATTACTTATCTAACACACCAAAAGAAGTAAAAACTAAAAGCTTAGAGGCACTCATTAACTTTAATAGCCAAAATAAAGAAACAGAAATGCCCTACTTCGGACAAGATATACTTACTAAGTCGCAGGCAATTGATTTAACGAATAAAGATAAATACCAACGCGTTAAAACACGCTACCGTGCACTGGCTAAATCAGCAATTACTAATTTATATAAAAATAATGATATAGATATTGTTATTGCCCCAACAGTATCGCCAGCGTGGAAAACCGACCTCATTAACGGTGATAATTTTAAAGGCAGCAGTAGCTCTTTGCCCGCAATAGCAGGAAGCACACATATAACACTCCCTGTGGGCAAGGTAAGTAACTTACCGGTTGGATTATCTATTATTGCTAACATAAACCAAGAGCAAGCTGCGTACACTTATGCTGATATAATTGATAAAACACTGTCATTAAATACAAAAAAACCTGAGTAAACTCAGGTTTTTTAATTAAAATTTACGTTTTAGCTTACTTTTTAAGGGTAAGCTTGGCGCCTTTTAAGCTTTTACGCACATTTGAAATACGTGAGCGATTTACCGCACGTGCTTCGCCTGTTGCTTGCCCTGTTGGCTTATTAGTACGGCTACGGCGTAAATGCGCTGGTTTTTTACCTATTTTATCAATAAGTACTTCACGGCTACTTACTTCATAACCCTCTAAGTAAACACGCTTGATTTTTTGGCCAATTAACGACTCTATTTCAAACAAGGTGTTTTCTTCTTCGCGGCTTACAAACGAAATTGCTTGGCCTTGATTACCAGCACGACCTGTACGGCCAATGCGATGTACGTAATCTTCTGCAAGCCATGGTAAATCAATATTAATTACTCGTGGTAGGCCTTCAATATCAATACCACGCGCAGCAACTTCGGTAGCCACTAAAACACGTACTTTGCCTTCTTTAAATTCACGAAGTGCACGGCGGCGGTTACCTTGCGATTTATCACCATGACATACAGTGGCAGGAATACCATCAAGGTTAAGCTCTTTAACCAGCTCATCCGCCGTTTCTTTCATGTTTACAAACACAAGTACCTGTTGCCAGTTCTTTTTACCAATAAGCTCAGAAAGCAGCTCTTGTTTACGGCGCTCTTCAACTGGGTACACAACATGCTGTACTGTACTTGCAGTACTATTAGTTTGATCTACGCGAACAATTTCAGGCTGTTTTAATACTTTTGCTGCAAACTGCTTAATAGCCGCTGGAAAAGTGGCTGAGAAAAGTAAAATTTGGCGCTGCTCGTCACAACTTTTAATAACACTTTGCATATCTTCAATAAAGCCCATATCAAGCATACGGTCAGCTTCATCAAGTACTAAGTGTTTAACGCTTGCTAGGCTTAAATTACCTAAACGAATATGATCTAGTAAACGCCCTGGGGTTGCAACTACAACATCTACGCCGTCTTTAAGTGCATTTGCTTGGCCTGCGGTATTAACACCGCCAAATAGGCTCACTACTTTTAAAGCGGTATGTTTTGCATAGGCTTTAAAGTTATTTGCTATTTGCTCTGCAAGCTCACGAGTTGGCGCAAGCACTAACGCGTGCGGAGCATTGCTTGTGCTTAGCTCAGATTCAGTTAATTTTTGGATGATAGGTAAAGCAAACGCAGCCGTTTTACCTGTGCCTGTTTGGGCACTTGCTAAAACGTCTTTACCTTTACGAACAGCCGGAATAGCTGAACGCTGAATGGGCGTAAGGGTGTGGTAATTAAGTTCGTCTAACGCCTGAATAAGTTCAGGGGAAAAACTAAAAGATTTAAAATTCATGCTGTATAACCTGCGGCCACATTTATCAAGGGTCGCAAATTATACAGCAAAAACACGTCAACAGTTAGTGATTAGTGTTTATAAACTTGATTAATCTTGCTTATACCGTTTAAAAATAAGAGATGTATTAATCCCACCAAATGCAAAGTTATTACTCATGACATAATCGGTGTTAATTTCTCGCCCTTGTGTCTTAATATAATCAAGCTCAGCGCAATCATTATCTATATCGGTTAAATTTATTGTAGGTGCAAACCAATTATCGCTCATCATATTAATAGTAGCCCATGCTTCTATTGCACCACACGCCCCTAAAGTATGCCCTAAATAGCTTTTTAAAGAGCTAATAGGTTTAACTCCCAGCGCATTAAAAGTGGCATGAGACTCAGCTATATCACCTCTATCGGTTGAGGTACCATGCGCATTGACATAACCTACTTTATCAGGTGATAAATTGGCATCTTGCAATGCCATTTCAATAGCTATTTGCATGGTATCTGAAGATGGTTGAGTAACATGTTGTCCATCAGAGTTACAGCCAAAACCGACAACCTCAGCCAATATATTTGCCCCTCTAGCTTTAGCATGCTCATACTCTTCAAGTATTAAAGTACCGGCACCTTCTCCTATAACCAATCCATCACGGTTTTTATCAAATGAGCGAGGCGTATTTTTAGGGGTGTCATTTTTAATACTTGTAGCATACAGCGTATCAAATACAGCTGCTTCGGTAATACAAAGTTCTTCTGCCCCCCCTGCTACCATTATTTTTTGACGACCAAATTTAATTGCCTCATAGGCGTAGCCAATACCCTGCGAGCCAGACGTACATGCCGAACTTGTAGTGATCACTCGTCCTTTTAAGCCAAAAAATACGCCTACATTTACTGGTGCTGTATGTGCCATCATTTGAATATAGCTTGTAGCTGTGACTCCAGACATTGAGCCACTTTCCAACATATTTGCAAATGCGAGAAGTGGCGGTGTTGAGCCGGTGGATGAGCCATATGCTACACCGGTAGAGCCATCTGTAAGACTTTTATGTTCAAGTAAATCTGCTTGCTCAAGCGCACGCTCAGTTGCACGTGTGGACATAAGTGCCACTCGCCCCATTGAGCGTATTTGCTTACGTTTATAATGGTTAGGTTTTTCAAAATGGGTGACAGGGGCAGCTAAGCGCGTATTAAGCCCATCAGCTTTATCCCATTCACGCATTGTTACAACTGCATTTTCACCTTTAATCAAGGCGCTTTTAAATTCATCCCAATCATCGCCCAATGCGGTTATAACCGACATCCCTGTAACAACAACACGTTTCATTAAACCATCCCGCCGTTAACCGAAATAACTTGGCGAGTGATGTAAGCAGCATCATCAGACATTAAAAATGCAACCGTACCAGCCACTTCGTTCACTGTTCCCATACGTTTAAGTGGAATCATTTTCATCATTTCAGCAACCGGAAGCTCATCCGTCATTGCTGTTTCAATTAAACCAGGCGCTACACAATTTACAGTAATTTTTCGCTTAGCTAGTTCCAGCGATAGAGCTTTGGTAGCGCCAATAATACCTGCTTTCGCTGCGCTGTAATTTACTTGCCCTCTGTTGCCCGCAATACCCGACACTGAAGCCATAGTAATAATGCGCCCACCTTTACGAGTTTGTACCATGGGCATAACTGTTGGGTGCACAACATTATAAAAGCCATCTAACCCAGTTCTAATTACGCTATCCCAATCATCGCCCTGCATTGCCGGAAAAGCCATATCGTTGGTAATGCCCGCATTACACACCACACCATAGTAAGCACCATTGTTTGTAATATCTTGCTCAATTTGTTGCTTTGCCGCTTCTCTATCGCATACGTCAAATTGTAGTAGTGTAGTGCTTTGTCCAAGTGCGTGTATTTCTGCACATGTTTGCTGAGCTTGCTCTAAACCAGTTCTGCAATGAACAGTAATGTCATAGCCTTGAGCTGCAAGTTTAAGTGCAATAGCCTTACCTATACCCCGGCTAGAGCCGGTCACTAAAATTCTTTTATTCATTGGTTTTCTCTTATAAATTCCAGCGGATCTTCTGGCTGAAATACATTTATTTTTGCATCACACAATATTTTTTTATTTTCGCTTATTTGGCATTCAAACACACTTAAACCAGATTCTTCTTGGTAAAGCTTGTGAACATAAATAGTTAAGGTGCTGTTTTTACAAAACATGGCCTGATGTGTTTTATATTTTCGCGTGCCGATCAAAAAGCCAATTTTAACCGCTTCATTAATATCGTTAGCTAATGCTCCAGCATAGGCAGCTATAGACTGGGCCATATATTCAACACCTATATAACTTGGCACTCCCTCAATTTGCTCATTATAAAAAGGGCTTTGGGGTGTAATAGTCACAGAGCAGGTTGCACTTTCATCGCTGTATTCAACTAACTGATCTATTAAAATCATAGGAGCATCGTGGGGTACAACCTGCTCTATAGAATAATTATTCATTATGAGTACCTAAAATCAAACTAGCATTATTACCACCAAACGCAAATGAGTTAGATAGACAGTAATTTAATTTAACCGTGCTAGCTTGCTCAATAACATTAACATCTGCCAGCTTATTTCTGTGTGTGCATTTATTAAAAGGCAAAGTAATATTTCCTCTCCCTCTGAGCAACAGCCAACAAATACCTGCTTCAATTGCACCAGCTGCACCTAAAGTGTGCCCAGTTAAGTACTTACTGGAGCTCAGCGGTGTATTGTTGCCAAACACACTATTAATTGCAAGGGCTTCCATTTCGTCATTTTTAATTGTTGCTGTGCCGTGTGCATTTATATAGTCAATATCACTAGGTAATAAGTCAGCAACGGCCAGAGCTGCTTTCATTGCCGATTTTGCACCATTACCGCTAGGGTCTGGCGCCGAAATGTGATGAGCATCAGAGCTTTCACCACCACCTAAAAACATGACGCCATTTTCTAACGGTGCTTCTTTACTCATGACAAATAACGCAGCACCCTCACCAATATTAATACCATCTCTGTCATCGCAAAAAGGCTTACACATTCCTGTGCTCATTGATGCCAAGGCATTAAATCCATTAATGGTAAGTTTGCAAAGGCTGTCTACGCCACCACAAATTACAACGTCTGCTAAGTCAGCAGTTATTAAAGCTTTTGCGCTAATGAGAGCTTTAGCACTTGAGGTACATGCCGTTGAAATACTATAACAAGGACCTAACGCCCCTACTTTTTCGGCTATGTAATGCGAAGGAGTAGCAAGTTCTTGATCAGCATATAAAAAGTCACTTGGCCACACACCTGAACTGTCGTGGTCAGCTCGAGCTTGTTCGCCATCATGCACCCCAGATGTACTTGTACCTACCACAACAGCAATTCGTGATTTATCAATATGTGAAAAACGATTAAGTGTTGGGGATATTTGCTCAAGGGCTATATCAATTAGCGTATCAATACGGTGCTTTTGACTTAGAGGAACGCAGTCCACGTGCCCAACATAAAATGGCAAACCCTCTGTGCTTAAATCTTTTGTCTTTAAAAGCTGTGGGGCTTCATTATTTTGTAAGTTATTTAGGCTAATAATTGTATCTTCAACGCCTTTGCCCATTGCACTTACAATGCCTAAATCATTTAACCAAAAAGTCACTAGTTTACCTTCTCAAATGTAATTTGATAATGTCGCTCACTATTATTTAGTACTGTTTTATTATCGCTATAATTTATTGTAATAATCGAGCGGTTATTTTTTACTACACGCCTTTGTGTGGCTATCTGCTTTATAATCGCCCCAGATATTTTCTCATTAAGAAATAATACAGGCCAATGCACTAAGGCAATATCTGCCAATATATAAGCTGGGTCTAAATCAACACCGACTATCATTTTAGTAACATTAGGTGGTTGGTTATTTAGTTTCTCAAGCTTTAAAATAGGTAAGCCTTGTGTAGTCATTAACAATAAGTTGATAGTACCCTGCTTGTTTATTTCTAATTGTGCTAATAATGTATGCTCTTTCTCATTGTTTTGAATATATAAAACATGCTGCCAATTTTGATCAAACATTTGTACAGGCACATGCGAAATATCAAGTGTAGTGGCTGCAGAAATATCAACACGCTCACTGCTTTTATATGTGCTACTACATGCTGTTATGCAAACACACACTAAAGCTATAAAAGTACATTTTAAAAAGTGTCTGGTATGAGCCTCAATAACTGGGATTAATTTTGACATAGCTGCGCTAATACATTTAAACGACGCTCACTTTGAGCAACAAATGGATTATTTTTATCCCATGCGTAACCCGCTAAAATAGCACTGATCATTTCACGAACCTGCGAGTTTTGCTCTGAATAGAAAATAACGTCTTGAAATCGGGTATCGTACCAACCTTTAACAAAGGTTTTAAAACAATCAACTCCTGCCTGCAATGGCTCGGCGTAACATTCCTCAAAATCAATCACTTCTCCATTTAAATAATCATCAATAAAGGGGGCAATTAAGTGTGCAGACTTTAAAGCAATAGTCACCCCAGATGAAAACACCGGATCTAAAAATTCACCCGCATTGCCTAGTAAAGCAAAATGTTTTCCATGTAGCGTACATACATTAGCAGAGTAACCACTAATGCTACGCGCCTGTGTTATAGGTACGCGATTAGCTAAAAGTTTTTTTAAGTAAGGGTCTTGCTCTATAAACTGTTTTAAGGTGTCAGCTTCACTACTCTTATTAAAGCGTGCTTGCTTTGCAACAACCCCAATGCTGGACGTGCCATCACTAAAGGGGATGAGCCAATACCAAACATCATTAAATTTAGGGTGAACGGTTATTAAAATTTTATTTCTATCAAACAGCTCGTCAGTAATGCCATCATTAAAGTGACTGAAATAAGCACTACGCACAGGAAAAGTAGAAGGTTTTTCTAAATTTAAAAGTTTTGGTAAAACTCGGCCGAAACCACTCGCATCAAGTACAAACTTAGCCCTTACGTCATACGTTTGATTTTTATTATTTTGCACTTGCAGCGTCGCACTAGCAGCTTCATCAGTAAAACCAATAACACTATGCTGATAGCGAATTTCAACGCCTTGATGCTGCGCTCTATCAGCAATCAGCTTATCAAAATCAGCCCGTTTAACTTGAAAAGTAGTACCCGGGCCAGGGCTAAATTTTTCAGTAAAATTTATAGCTGTATTTTGGCCATTACGATGAAACGCAGCACCATCTTTAAATTGAAAGCCAAGCTCATCTGCATGTTCATGTATTGTTTTAACTAGCCCAGCATCAGCTAAATACTCCATACATTGAGGTAATAAGCTTTCGCCAATTGAAAAACGAGGAAATACTTGTTGCTCTAGCACCAGCACTTTCCAGCCTTTTTGTACTAATAAGCTACTTACAAGTGCACCTGAAGGCCCTGCTCCTATAACCACAACATCATACTGCTCAAGGTTGTTCAAATTATTATTCCTTTTGAGACTTTAATACACTTAATGGAGATAAAATATATACGGCTAAAATCCCTACCATAACAGTAAGGCCAAAACTAAAAATGGCGGGAGTATTTGAAAAGGCGAGCATACCAAATACACACATCGAAGAGGCGGCCGACAAGCTAATGGCCAATACATTTACCGCCGTTAAGTTGTTAATTTGGTAAAACACTAAATAATCTATGGCTAGGCCAATAATGAGTAAGCCACCTAGCAGATTAAAAATTGAGATACTTCCTTGCGCTGCATTACATACCCAAAGCATAGTCAATAGGCTGGCACTTAATGTTATCACCTGCACAGTGCCAATCCGAAGGCCAAATTTATAGCTAAATAAAACAAAGCAAATAACAATGGCCACGCCCAATGTAAGCAATAAATACTGGCTGTAGTTTTCAAGTAGGCTACTGATTTGCTCAGGCTTGTTATATATAAACGCATCTTCATAAGCATTAACGCTAGAAGTTAACGCGTGCGTGGATATTCCCGATACAGAAAACCAAGTAACAGCCTTATTAGGCTCAACAAACATTTGTGCATTTAAAAGTGCTGAAAAATGACTATTTGATAAAGCGTCGTAACTCAAAAGTTCTGTGTTAGCTGACTCAACTTTTATCCCTGTATATTTTTCAGTGATAATTAACACATCGTTTTTAACAGCCCCATCAAAGAGCGCTAAATTATTTTTTTGCGTGCGCTTACTAGGTAACCAACGCTTAATAGCATTGTGTTTAAGATGTGGGTTAATACGCTTTAAATCATCTATTAGTCGCTCTTGCTTTTGCAGTAGTTGTTCAGCATTTGATGCAAATAAAAATACAATGTGGGCATCTAACTGTCCCATTAAAGTTAAATGCTTTTGCTCATTAAGTATTAGTTGCTGTGGGCTTGCATTTAGTAAACGTACATCGTTGTTAAATGAAATGGGTTTAAGATAAAACAAAAACATTAACACCAACCCCAATACGAGTAAAACCGATTGCTTACAACGGTTAAAGCGCACCATTAAACCTAATAACTGCTGACTTTTAATCAAACTTCGCTCAGAGAGTACAAGCTTAGATTGCCAGATAGGTAATATAATTAATGTGAATAACCAGGCGCTCGCAAGCCCAGCAATTACAAACACTGCTACTTGCGATAAAAGTGAAATTGGCGCACCTAATAAACAGCTATAGCCGAGGCCTGTTGTAATAAAAGATAAAAGCAAAGCTGTTTTTGTGCCTTTACTTAACCCACTACTTTGGTAAAAACTGTTGCCATACGCTAAATCAGTCATCGCATGAAATGCATAATCAATAGCTATACCAATTAGGGTTACAGCAAAAACTAGTGTTAACAAATGAATCGAATTAAACACAAATACCATGGCCGTAGCACCACCAGCCAGTGCACTAAGTACGGTTAAGCTTGCAAGTAAAATGCTACTGACTTGCCTAAATACCCAAAACACCATTAAAAGTAATGCGATTACACTAAGGCCACCAAATAAGCTCATTTCATACTTAGCTTGCTGAGCGTTTTCAGCTGTATGAAAAAGAGCACCTGAATAGCGAATAGTGGTCTGTGGGTACGTATCATTTAAACTTTCAAGCTTATTTTTAATGCTGTTCGCAAGCTTAATAGACTCATCAATTGGGAGGCTATTGTTAGGAATGGTAGCCAATATAACAGCATAATCAGTATGCTTTAAACGGCGCGTTAACCGCTCATTTCTTAAAGAGAATAACTGACTTTGTTTTAAATTATCACCTATAAATGCAGCAAGACTTAAACTAATATCGGCTTTTAGTGTGGCACTTACAAAAGGGTTTCCTAATTGATTTAATTGAGTAAGGTAAAATGACTCAAACTGTGCTTTATCAACCATACTATTTTTATAATTTTCGCTGAGCAGCGCATGTTGATACGCAGAGAACACTGAAGATAACTGCTCAATGCTTGGCAGTTCAAAGCTATTTTTTATATCACGTTTTAACAGCCATGATTTAAGCTCGTCATGTGCTAAGTTTTTACCATCACCAGTAAATGAAAACATAATACGGTTTGCATTTTTTTTAAAAAAGACCTCTTCGCCGTACGCCAATTGAGAATGTGATTTTGGTAATAAACTAAACATATCAGCATTTAATACAGGCTTAGTGATATACAAAGCAGCACAAAGTAAAACAGCTAAAAAACCAAACCATGTAATAAGTACACTAATACGTTTAATCACATCACTTTTCCGAAGGTTACTTACACTTATTAATTATTAGGTGTATTTGCATAAGAAAACTCTATTACTGTGTTGCTACCCGAGTGCTCATTTAAGGTTATACTTTGTACACGCTGGTTATTTTCACAAAGAATAAAATGGCTAAACAGCTGTTTTAATAGCGTATCTTTTGGCTTTAATAATAAACAGCCTGTTTGATTTGTTACATCAAACCGCGCATATAAGGCTTTCATATCTAATGCGAGTAAGTCAGTTAATAAGCCTACAAACTGCTCGCTGCCAGGCTGAGGAGTAAGTTCACCCTCTTTATTTTTCACAAATACTTGGCCATTCTCGATTAGTAATGTACTTTGCACTGGTGTTTTTACATACCAAAGCAGCTTTTCCCCTTCAAGTGTAAACTCCCCTTTAGAGATGAATGGTTTAGAGAAGCCGGCAAAATACTTTAATTGCTTAAATTCACCCGAAACTGTCGTAGCAGCTAATAAACTGGCACTAAAAAAAACAAAATAAAGACAACTTACAAACACACAATTTTTTAAATAATTCATAGTATCATCCAATATTAGCTAAGTACTTTTGCAAGCTTATCAACTATCACCGCTGGTGAGGCAAACTGCATTTCTTTAGTCGATATCTCAACAGCAACTTGAGTAGTAGTCGCTTTAGTAATACGCTTATTCGTTATGGCATCTGTAATTACATAATCAATTTTTAATCGGTTTTCGAACTCTTTTAAATGCGCGGTCACTTTAATTTTTTGGGTAAATATGGCGGATGCCACGTACTTAATTTGCATATCCACTATTGGCCACGCATAACCCGACTCCATCATTTGAGGATAGTCGTAATCAAATAATCGCAGTAACTCACAGCGAGCCACCTCTAAGTAGCGAGGGTAATTACCATGCCATACAACATTCATCGGATCGCAGTCATGAAATGGAATTTCAATTTCCACTTCATGAGTTAGCAAAGCGCCTTTACTATTCATATAAAGCCCAACGTTTTTCTTGAATATAACTAATGGTTTGTCTAAGTACCGCTTCCATTGGCCTATCTTCAGTTAGGTTTTCGAAATAATGAGTTATGTCAGTATACATCGCTTGCATATCTGCAGTTAAACTTGAAAATTCGAGTTCGCCTTGTTTAATACGCAGCCTCACCCCTTGAATACTTGCTAGTAACGTACTTGCAATAACCTGCTCTGTAAGCTGTAAAATACGCAAACAATCACGTGAGGCAATAGTCCCCATACTTACTTTATCTTGATTATGGCACTCAGTAGAGCGAGAAAATACACTTGCAGGCATCGTTAACTTAAGTGCTTCAGCAGTATAAGCACTGGCGCCTATTTGCACGGCTTTAAAGCCATGATTTATGTAACGACGTTCAGCCTCACTGTCTGATAAATTTGATGGTAATCCATTATTAAATTTAGTATCGACCAATGAAGCGATTTGCCTGTCAGCTAAATCTGCCAGATTTGCAATCGCCGTTTTCATACTATCCATTGCCATTGCAATGTGGCCGCCATAAAAATGGCCACCATGAAGTACATGCTCACCCTCGCCATCAATAATAGGGTTATCGTTTGCAGAATTAAGCTCGTTTTCTATCATCTGCCTGAAAAATGGCAAACTATCTTGCAATACACCAATAACATGCGGTGCACAGCGAATAGAGTACCTATCTTGCAGTCTATCAGCGTTACGAGGATGGTCATGATGGTTTAAATCATCTCGTATCCATTTAGCAACTTGTTGCTGCCCAGGATGAGGCTTAACAGAGAATAAAATTTCATCAAAATGATGACTATTACCTTTGAGAGCAAGGCTAGACAATGCAGTAATCCTACTTGCAAGTTTTGCTAAATAATTAGCTCTATCAAACGCTAAACAAGCCAGTGCGGTCATCACAGCTGTACCATTCATAACTGCAAGCCCCTCTTTTGGGCGAAGCGTTAAAGGCTTTAAACCAGCCGCTTGCATTACCTGCGCGCTGTTAAGTATTTTATCTTTGTAAAAAACATCACGTTCACCAACCATAGTACCTGCTACATACGACAGAGGGGTTAAATCACCGCTAGCGCCTACCGAACCTTCTTGAGGAATAACAGGTACTATATCAAGGTTTAAATAGTCTTTGAGAAGATTAAGCATTTCCCAGCTTACGCCAGAATAGCCTCGTGAAAGTGATGCTAAGCGAGTAGCTAAAATTGCACGCCCTTGTACTTTATTAAACACATCGCCTAGTCCACAACCATGAAAGCGCGTTAAATGTAATGGCAGCTCATCAACTAAGTTAAGTGGCACAGGAACCGTGACTGAGTCACCATAGCCTGTAGTTACCCCATAAATCACACCATCTTCTTTGAGTAGAGAGTCTAAAAAGCTAAGCGCGCTATCAATCTTTGCGCTAAATTGCTCGCAGCCACTTAATTGCACCTGAGTATTTTGATGTGCAATATTAACAATATCTTCAATAGAAAGTTGTTGGTTTCCAAAAAGCTGTACTTCCTGAGCTGACACTCTACTTCTCCTTTGCATTGCTGCGTTCTACTTGCTGATCGTTTTGCCAAAAATCATAAAAATTAAACCACTGATAAGGATACCGCGCGGCATAAAAGCCTAAACGCGCAGAAAAATCTGTAATTACAGTGGTTAATAGACCTTGCCTTTGTGAGCGGGGTATTTTTAATGTTTGGCTATAATGTTCAAAAATCACATGATACTTTTTTGTTTTTTTATCTTTTAAGCAAAATAAAAAGTAAACGGGGCAATCTAATAATGCAGCTAATATAAAAGGCCCTTGAGAAAAAGATGCTGGCTTACCTAAAAACTCAACACGTGTTGATCGCTCACCCGTTGTAGCGCTTGTTCTATCACCAACAATAACGACTATTTCACCCTGCTCTACTTTATCTTTTAATAAAATAGCTAGATCAGGCCCCATATCGCTCACTTGAATTAAGTTAACCGACACCGCGGGGTTAATTTTTTTAAGCATTTTATTAAATTCAACAGCGTGATGAGTAAATACAAGCACATTAATTTTTTTACTGCTGCGATGCTGGCTCAGTGCTCTACATACCTCAAGGTTACCCAAGTGAGAGCCAATAAAAATGGCCCCTTGCTGTTGCTCATTTAAATCAATAAACAGCTGTTCATTAGTATATTGGATATCCTTTTTTGAAATTCGACCGAGCCAACCATCAATTTTATCAAGGGCGCTATCGGCAAAACTACAAAAATGCATAAGCTGTTGTTTAAAAGTTACTTTACGCTCAACATTATTGTAATTATTAACTTGGACTAAAAACTGCTTAGAAGCCGCGCGTGCAACTTTACCGGTAATAAACAAATAGCAAACAACCGGGAACAAAATAACCCACAGCCCTTTACGACCAAGTACTTTATGGGCAAATAGTAATATTTGTATACCTAAAAAGTTACCTCGCTCTTGCATTTTAGACCAATGTTTAACGGCCATAACGTCTCTTATATTTATGCCATAGTAAAACAGGTGAACGAAGCAGCATGCCAAAAAATAAACGCGTATGTAACCACGAAATACGCACATTATCTTGGAGTGGCTGGAAGTGTGACAAGCCATTTTCTGGGTAAATAACCTGGCTTGGTAAAAAAACAAATGGAACGTTGCGCCAATATAACCTAACCAGTATTTCTGGATCAAAGTCCATACGTTTACCGAGCTTAACCTCACTTATAAGCTTATTAGTCACATTTAAAGGGTAGACTCTAAAACCACACATTGAGTCCACAATTTTAAAGCTGAGCGTTTCTATCCATACCCACACATGGGTTAAATAACGTGCTAAGTAACGGTGCTTAGGAACCGATTCATCATACACTGGGCAACAACTAATTAATGCCTGTGGGTGTGTGTTTGAAAGCTCAATCAACTTTTTGATATCTGATAAATTATGTTGCCCATCTGCATCTACTTGTATTGCATGGCTATAACCTTGCTCATACGCGCAACGCAAACCTGTTTGTACCGCACCGCCTTTGCCTTCATTTTGCTCATGCGATATAAGAGTGAGGTGGGCATATTTTTTCTCAAGAGTAGCAAAAAGAGATTTAGCCTGCACACTACTGGCATCATCAACCATTATTATTGGCAGCGTATACTCAGTTAACGTTGCAAGTACTTCATCTATAACACTTACATGATTAAAATTAGGTATAACAATACAAAAATTATTCATCTGTATCACTTTTAAACACTATACGCCCTGAGGCGTGTTGGCCTTTATCTGATTGATACGAAAAGCCATACTTACCGCCAGGCTTTTCTTCTACAGTTAATTTAATTGTTAGACCAGGGGTAATAACAACCTGAAACTTAAGCACTTCAATATCTTTTACTTCACGTTTAACATTAAAGTATTTTCGCACGGCATCTACGGCCCAATCGAGCTGCACTACACCTGCTAAAATAGGGCCTTGACTAAAGTGACCTTTAAAATAATCTAAACTTGGCGGTATAAAAAGCGTTAGGCAATGACTCTGTGTTGACGATACACAGTTAACAAGTTCAGGCTTTGTGTTAATCAGCTTTGACAAAAAGAGACTCCAATACTTTTAAATTTATTTTAGCTTGCGTGTTGTAGGGTAATTGATTTAGAAAACGCCATTTTTTAGGCGTACAGATCCCTTCAAAACGATTCAATGTATGTGTTTTTAAAAGCGTATTAGTCGCTAACTTTCCATTGGCGTTTAAATATGCTTGTCCTTTATGTGTAAGCACTATAACAGCGCCTAATACTAAACGTTTCCCATTTAGCGTTATTACTTTAGCTTCCTGTACCCACTCACTTTTGCATAAATGTAGCTCTAGTTCGTCAAGGCTTAAGCGTTTTTCTTCAAGCTTTATAATACGGTCAAAACGACCTAGTAATTCAAATTGGCCATTTTGAAATAATGTACCTCGGTCATCTAATAAATAGTTTGTTTGCTCAACTAAAGGCGAATCTAACACTAATCGTTGTTCAGAGGTACTGTGTAATGTGATCCCTAAAAATGGCTGCCAATGACTAACGTTCTCTAAAGACACAACCTGACGATATGCAATTCCACCAGTTTCCGTGCTGCCAAATACTTGAGTAATGGGTTTATTTAGCTGTTTATTTAAAGTGACAGCGTCTTCATTTTGAAGCGGCCCACCAGATGAGAAAACCCACTGTAAATGTGACTTTTCTTCTATTAAAACGTTATCTTGATGCAGCCGCTTTAGCTGTGCCGGACTGGATATAAACACGGCCTGTGTATTTGTTTTAAGTTTAGTAGCAATATGCTCGGGGTAGTTAAGCAAGTCTGTATCAATTATGTGGTTATTGCTAAGCGGCCATAACACTCTAAATAACAAACCGTAAATATGCTGATGCGAAACACTAGCAATAAATACAGGGTTACGTTTTAAAGCAAACGTACTGTTGAGCGTTTTTATCTCTTTATTAAGCACTCGCCACGATTTAAAAATAGGCTTAGCTTGACCTGAAGAGCCAGAAGTATAAAAAACAAGGTTACCTTCACTCGGCCAAGCAATTTTATTGAACGGTGTGTAGTTAGGTGTCGTTGTTAAATTACCAATATTTTCAAATGGCGTAGTCGCATGCTCGACCAAATCGCTATCGCCCAAATAATAAGGGGTTTGCTCTAAAAGCGCATTGAGTGTTTCGCTTTGACCATTAGGCGGTAAAATTATAGTCCAGCCTTTATGCGCCAATGCAAAAAGGTTTACAGCAAAATCATAGCTACTACTGTTGAAAAGCACTGCCGATGCTTTAGTAGGCGATTGCGGAATTTTGGCCAAAACTTGATTAATATCATTAACAAATTGACGCTCAGATAACGCTGAGCCATTATGATTAAATCGAATATTTATGCTTGCGTTATCTAAAGTATTAAACACCTGCATTCCTTTTTACTTTTTTCCTTACTAACCACTCTACTGCAAATAAAACACCCATAATAATGTATGCAATAAAACCGTTATAAAATGCCCACACATCAAGAGCTGTAAACACACTAGTGTATAACGCTATACTGGCGTTAAAAACAAAAAAAACGCACCATATTTTAGTTACATTTTTAGTGTACGAAATGGCTCTTTTATCAAGCTTTGGCTCAGTGATACGCGCAAACGTTTCAATGATACTTGGACCTTTATAAAGCGAGTAAGCAAAAACAAAAAACATAACAGTATTTACAATAACCGGATAAAGCCGAATACCAAAATCACTGCCCATCGTTTTTGATAAGCCAATAGCTAAAATTCCAAGTAATGAGGCTGGCTTTATCCATGGCATTTTAGCTAATAAAGGCTTGCTTAACCAAAGCCTTATTATTAACAGTGTTAATAAAATCACAGTGAGTAAATAACTGTTGAAACGTGTCAGCCCTATATAAACAATGAAAGGGTAACAGGTTAAAAAAATCATTATTAACGCTGTTAAAAATGCCTTAAACATGCTTATTTAACGAGCTTTTCTATTTCAGATACAACATCTTGCACAGTGCGAACTTGTTTAAATGCGTCAGGCTCAATTTTCTTACCTGTAATTTCACGTAACTTAACAACTAAATCTACAGCGTCAATACTGTCTAAGTCTAAATCTTCGTACAGGTTAGCTTCTAAAGAGATATCTTCAGCATCTATTTCAAATTCATTTTCTAAAATGCCGTGTAATACATCATAAATTTCAGCAGCGGTTTTCATTATTATTCCTAGTGTGTGTTAATTAAGTACGTGATTGTTCTATAAATTGCGCTAAAGAGTTAACACTCGCAAAATGCGCTTTAGTTTGTTCTGAATTTGCATCAATTTTTACGTCAAATTCTTTTTTGATAGCAAGCCCGAGCTCTAGCGCATCAATGCTATCTAGCCCTAAACCATCTACAAATAAAGGCTCGTCGTCTTTTATATCGGCAGTGGTCATATCTTCAAGATCTAGGCTCGAAATAATCAATTGTTTAATTTGTTGTTTTAATTCACTCATATATAGCTAAGCTCTTTTGTAAAGTATTGTTGTAAGCCTTTCGTAAGCTGGCGGGACTGTATTGCAGGTACGTCGCTTGTATAAATAATATCGCTTTTGAAAGAATGTGGTGCTAGTTGCATAGAAAAATGCGCTTGGTATGGGGCTACTTTGTACCAAGGCGTCCCTTTAGTTAACGTATTAGGTTTCATTTTAATCAATACGGTGGTTATAGGGGCATGACATCTAAGGGCTATATTTGCAGCCCCTCTTTTAAATTTAAGCGAATTATGAGGTACTGAACGTGTTCCCTCAGGAAAAACAATTAAGTTATTCCCTCTTTTTAGTGTTTGCTCGCATTCTTTTAATAATTCTTGCGGGTCTTCATTGCTTATATAACCTGTACTTTTTATCACACCACGCATAAAAGGGTTTTTAAAAAGGTGTGCTTTTACAACGCAATCAACATTTTTAATAACCGATATAAGTACCACAACATCAATAAGTGATGGGTGATTAGCCAAAACAAGCTCGCCTTTCAAATTAGCTAAATGGGCTTTATCTTTAATATGAAAACGGATAGCGCCAGTATAATGCATTAAAGCGACAAAAAATTTAAAGCTATAATGCACTACCGTACGCGCATCTTCTTTTTGCCTTACAGGACAGCGTTGAAATAAACGTTGAACGGGGAATAGTAGTAAGGCTAAAAATAGCCCACCCAAACCAAATACACTAAAACAAAGGCCAGTGGCTATAATGCGCCAAACAAGGCCTATTACTCTTATTATTGTATTAAGCATAGTGTGTTAACAACCAACCATTAGCACTGGCGCTTTGTTTGTTAAACATTGCTTTAGCAAGCTCTAAACTTAAAGGAGTAGTTGTTTGTTCGCTATTGTTAGTGGCTTGTTTAGTTAAACTAAAATGAGCTTCTTTTTCTGTAGCTAAACGTATAACTAACGCAATAGAATGTGTTATTTGTGCCTCATCAACAAATGTTGTGTACGGCTCTGGGAGTGACTCATCTGTATGCACAAGTAATATATGTGGTTGTTTATACTCAACCAACTTTATATATGCTTCAATCAAAGCGCAAGCAAAGCTATCCTTACCCGCTGCGATAGCGTTCATAGGTTGGGTGTTACCGCTAATAATGCTATACATACCAATCGCAGCGTTGTGCACACTTAAACCAAAGCCTGTCGGAGATAGAGGTTGTTTCTCACCAAGCTCTCCTAATAAATTAGCTGTTTTATGGAAATCGCCATGGCGTGATGAAAAAATAACAGGCATGTTTTCATACCCTTTATCATTTGTAACCTGGTGCGCAGTATGTAAAACCATTTTTACAAATGGTGTCATTCTTCTGCGCTGCATTGCAGGTACCCAACTTAATGTAATTGGTGATGAGTCGTACCAATTTTCAGAGGGGCTTTGTCGCTGTTCAGGCTTAATCCATGTAGCGAGTTGTTCAACAACAAATTTCACAAATAAACGTTATTTAGTAAGTAAGGGGGCGAGAATTTTACCGATATTAGCAATAAAAGTAAAATATTCATTAAATAAATGCCAGCACTTACTAACTGTTCAGCGCTGGCTCATATAACCTAAGAAAGCAAAGCAATATCACTTTGTTTTATACTCTTAGCTTTATTGCCCACAATATCATCAACGTTAAGCTCGTTTATTAAGGCCTCGCCTTGTGCTTGCTGCTCATCGCTCAGTGGCACATACGGTAATCTAAATACGGGATTTACCGCGCCTGTCATCATCATTGCGGTGTTTATTGCAATCGGGTTTGGCTCGCAGAATAGCCAGTTCATTAAAGGTTGTAATGAGGTATTTAACGCATCATTTTTAGTATCCATTAACTGGCGGAACAACCCTGGTATAAGATTAGATGTGACCGATATAACACCGTGTGCATTGTGCGTGTGACGTGCATCGTGTGCTTCGTCATCGTTACCTGACCAACACGCAATGCCTTGCTGTTCGTAATGAGCAATACGCTCGTTACCACCACATTCTTTTACACCAATTAAATTAGGGTGTTTTGCTAATGGCTCAATAATATCAGGGGTTAAATCTTGCCCTGTGCGCCCTGCTACGTTGTAAATAAACGCAGGGCCAATATCCAGTACACGTTTAAAGTGCTCGTTAACACCAGCAATAGAAGTGCGGCCATAATATGGGTTAATTTGCAGCGCGGCATGCATACCACTTGCAAAGCCATACTTAGTGGCTTTAATAGCTTCGCGGGTATTATTGCTACCCGTATTCCCTACAATTACCAGCTTATCGCCATATTTATTTGCACTGTGCGCGATAAGCATTAAATGCTCTTCCCAGTTCATTAGCTGGCCTTCGCCGGTTGTACCACCAACCACAATGCCATCTACACCCGCTGCAATTTGTATTTCAACGAGTTCATCGTACTTTGCTAAATCTATTTCACCATTCGCTAAGTATGGGGTTTTAATGGCGGTAATTAAGCTTGCTTGTTTAATTTGTTCTAGGGTGCGCATAAAAATTCATTATTTATAAAACTTGCGCTATTTGTAACATACTTGCACGCATTTTTGCAGGCCTAAGCGAATAATAAACGTAAAATGGCTTGTGTTATTTAGTTTGATAATACAAAATACAAATACTGTACATTTAAACAGTGTTTGTATTTTTAACTTTAAGCGAGCCATTATGCGTTTATCTGACTACTTAGCCACTCATTTTTATAACACCGATGAGCTTTGCCATGCTTTAAATATTGATGCCGAGCAACTAGATACATGGCAGCAGCAAAGTATTTTTCCTAAACCAAGCTATTGTATAAAAAGCCAATTAAGTTGCAGCTCGTACTCTGGTTTGTATGAATGTGAAGAGTACGATGACTATTACCCGCGCGGCTGTGTAAATTGGGGGCAAGGGCTAATAAAACAAAAAATTGAATCCTCAAGCAATGCCTTTAATTACTTTGCGCAGCAGTACACGGCAAGCCTGAGTAAACTTGCCCAGCAAGGTTTTATTTTTAATGAAGAAATATTTGGCTGCGAAATAGACGAGCATTTACAGCAAGTGTGGCAACAGTTTTTATGCAGCAAATACGGCGTACTGACACAAAACGGTTTAATTGACGAAATAGTATGTGTGGATATAGGCCGCTTGCTGGTAGACGATATTACTGAATTGCGCACTAAAGGAAGTTTAAATCAACAAGAGCGTACGCAGCTTCACCCCGCGATGAAATTACTCAATAAAGCATTAGGCCACGGCGCCGATCACGAAAAACAACACACATTACGTGCCCGTTACATAGATGCACTTATTTTAAAGTACGATTTATCGATTAAATAAAATGGCTGAGGTTTTAATACGAGGTGGGTATTTAAAAGACTAAGTAACGCAAATGGCGATGTATGCTTACGCCGCCACTGTATTTTACTCATTAACCAATATTAAGAGTGCTTTTTACTAGCCGATGGTGTTGTACACATCAATATTACTGCTTGTTACAAGCCCGGTAACTTGGGTACCAAATGCTTTGTAGTGAGGCTCTTGTTTATGAGCTTCAAAGTGTTCTTGCGACGCCCACTGCTCACTTACAAGGTACTCGGTATTGTCTGAGTCTCGTTTAACCGACAACTCGTAACGCAAACAACCCACTTCTTGACGTGAATACTTTTGCAGATTTTCGAGCGCAGTTAAAACAACCTCTGCGTCGATATTTTTGCTCGCTATAGTGGCAATTACCGTTAACATACGGAGTCCTTTTAAAAAAATAAAGGTGCAGCTTTGCTACACCTAATGTTGTTTTGCGTATTTTATTACTGATCCCACTGCGGCGCAAAATCAGGCGTTGCTTGGCGGTCGCCACAATCAAGTCCGTCAATACGAGCAATGTCTTCAGCGTCTAATTTAACATGGTCATTAAAGTTATCTTCTAAGTTTTTACGCTTAGTTGACGATGGAATAGTGGTCATGCCGTTGGCATTAATCCATGCAATAACTACTTGCGCTGGTGATGCCTCATGCTTATTAGCAATATCAATAATAGTTTGATCTTTTAGTACTTTACCAACTACAAATGGCATATACGCTGTAACGTGAATATCGTGCTGGGCACAAAAAGCGCGTAGCTTAGTATTGGTTAAATACGGATGCACCTCAACTTGGTTAGTAAATATTTCACGCGAATCAAGTGTTTGCATTGCTTCGTTTAAGTTGGCAATAGTAAAATTAGATACGCCAATATGTTTTGTTAAACCAAGCTGCTTAGCTTTTAAAAGCTCCGTTAGGTACTCACTCATTGGCTCATCATTTGAAGGCGCAGGCCAATGAATAAGCAGTAGATCGACAGAGTCTACTTGTAATTTCTCAAGTGACTTTTCAACGCTGGCAATAAAGTCAGTTTTGTTAAGCTTGTTGTTCCACACTTTGGTGGTTAAAAATATTTCGCTGCGCGGAATGTTACTATCTTTTATGGCTTGGCCTACTTGCTCTTCGTTACCATAAATTTGCGCAGTATCAATATGACGAAACCCCACTTCTAACGCCATTTTTACTGAATTGTAGGCGGTATCGCCTTCTAAACGGAATGTTCCCATGCCTAAATCTGGCATTTCTATTACACGTTGTGTCATGGCTCTATCCTTATAAAATAATCGGTTAAAAATACAAACTGTTTAAAGTTTTACGAAATACACCTTTTACTTCTTTTGTGTTGTCACCTAAAAATTTATGACCTCAATACAGGTAATGAGGTCATAAATTTAAGTTTCAACCTTAACAGAATACTTTATGCTTGTTTCACTTCTCGCTTATCAAGCATGCCACTGTAACGAGTTACTACTAATGCTAGAGCACAAATTGCTGCGCCAATCCAAGCGGTATCTTGAAGTGACATACCCTCTACTACACTGCCACCAATAATTGAGCCCAGTGCTATACCAATATTAAACGCCGCTATGTTTAAGCCCGATGCGACATCTACCGCATTAGGAGTATGCTTTTGCGCCTGCTTTACGACATAAAGCTGTAAGCCTGGTACGTTACCAAACGCAAATGCACCCCATACTAAAATAGTCAGTACGGCCGCTACTTTTGATTCCATCGTAAAAGTAAAAGCCAATAAAATAATTGTCAGCGCGCTAAATATAATACTCAGTGCGCTAATTGGGCCGCGTTTATCAGCCAGTTTTCCGCCCCAAATATTACCAATGGCTACCGATACACCGTAAACCAGCATGATTAAACCAATCGCTGAAGGAGCAAAACCTGTTTCTTGCTCTAAAATAGGTGCTAAGTAAGTAAACGCAGTGAACGTGCCGCCGTAACCTAAAATTGTCATTAAATATACGAGTAATAAGCGCGGCTTAACAATAACCTGAAGCTGCTCTTTAAACGTTGCCGGAATAGACTGTTTTAAGTTTTTTGGTACTAAAATAGCGCTGCCAATTAAAGCGATTAAACCCAGTACCGACACCACTAAAAACGTTGCTCGCCAGCCAAAGTGTTGGCCAATCCAAGTGCCTAGTGGCACACCCGTCACTAGCGCTACAGTAAGTCCGGTAAACATAATAGCAATAGCACTGGCTTCTTTATCTTTACTTACTAAGCTTGTGGCAATCATTGAGCCAATTGAGAAAAACACCCCGTGAGCCAAGCCTGTTAAAATACGCGCTAGTATTAATGTTTCGTAACTAGGCGCTTGCCATGCAAGTAAGTTACCTAAAACAAATAAGCCCATTAAGCTTATTAGTACAATTTTACGGTTCCAACGCCCAGTTAGTGCGGTCAGTACTGGTGCACCAATGGCAACCCCTACTGCATATAAACTAACTAGCAAACCAGCTGAAGGTAGGCTTACGCCTAAATCGTTTGCAATAGTAGGCACTAATCCCACTATTACGAACTCGGTTGTTCCTATTGCAAATGCGCTTAAGGTGAGCGCCCACAAAGCCAATGGCATAATTAAATCCTCATTATTAGTTAAGACTTACAGTTTGACTAAAAATGTGTTTGCAAAAAATAGCATTAGTGACAAAATACTTTTGTAATTAATGCAAAAGTAAGGTGCTCACGTATGGCTCAGCATGCAAAAACCGAAGACTTAGAAATGTTTTTAACGGTAGTAGATAGCGGAAGCTTTTCAGCAGCAGCTAATTTGCTTGATCAGCAAGTAGCAAAAGTGTCGCGGGCCGTGTCTCGCCTTGAAAACACGTTACAATGTACATTACTAAATAGGACCACTCGCCGATTAGAACTAACCGAAGAGGGCCATACCTTTATTAAATATGCTCGCGATGGCTTAAACACCTTACAAACCGGCGAAGAAGCCATAAAGCTTTTAAAACAAGCCCCTAGTGGAAAATTACGTATTGATGCAGCAAGCCCCTTTGTACTGCACCAATTGGTACCTTTAATTTCTGAATTTAATACGCAATACCCCCACATTACGCTTGATATAACCTCCCACGACAGCATTATAGATTTGCTCGAACATAAAACCGACTTAGCAATTCGTATAGGCGAGTTAAAAGACTCTAATCTACATGCAAAAAAGCTCGGCGTAAGTAAATTGCATTTAGTTGCAAGCCCTAGTTACCTTAAACATACACCGACTATTTCGCACACCAGCGACTTAAACCAGCATAAACTCATTGGTTTTACCGACTCGCCTAAACTTAATAACTGGCCGCTAAAATCGCCCACAGCTTTAAATTTTGGCTTAACCGCCAGTAGCGGCGAAACTGTACGCCAGCTATGCTTGGCAAACCAAGGGGTGGCGCTGCTTTCGCACTTTATGATTGGTGATGATTTAAAATCAGGCAAGTTAATAGAAATACTGCCAGGGAGTATCAGCACGCCAAACAACCGCGAAATTGTGCAAGCGGTGTATTACAAAAACAGTGCTGTATCGTCACGTATAATGGCCTTTTTAGACTTTATAAAACCACTGCTGAAATTGTAAGTGACGTTTTTATACCAAACGCTTAATTAAGTAATCTATATTGAGGCTGGAAAAACGTGTTGATAGCTAGGCAAAAAATTTGCTATTTCGTTGTTCTCAGCAATTGCTCCTGCATTGCTCTACCTTCTGCATCCATGCAGTCGTAAATTAAAATTTTTTAACGCAGGTAGCGACACGTTTAGCCCCGCAATATGATTAAGTATTATTGTGGATTAGTATTAAGCCCAAGGGAAGCATAACTAACACCCTAAATAAGAAGGAATAAAATGGACTCGTTAACGCAGGTAGTTTTAGGTAGCGCAGTAGGTTACGCCGTATTAGGTAATAAAATTGGCCGAAAAGCCGCTTTATGGGGTGCTGCTTTAGGTACTTTACCCGACTTAGATGTTTTTATTCCTTATGGCGGGCCAGTGGAGGCATTTACTTATCATCGCGGTTTTAGCCATTCGTTTATTGTGCACTTATTAATTAGCCCCCTTATTGTTTGGCTTATTTTAAAAATACACTCCGGTATGCAAATACATAAGGCGCGCTGGTTTTGGCTGGTATTTTTATGTTTATCGACCCATGCATTACTTGATAGCTTTACAGTATATGGTACGCAATTAATATGGCCGCTTAGCGAGCACCCTTTTGCTATTTCAAATATATTTATAATTGACCCCCTGTACACCTTGCCGTTATTGTTGGCCTTTCTGTGCACTTTAATACCTAAAATACACACACCGCGCATTTATAAAATTAATGCCGCTATGCTTGTGCTCAGTAGCCTTTATTTATGTAGCTCTCTTATTTTAAAAGTAATAATTAACAATAAAATAGACGCCGCGTTTGCACATAAACACATACACATTAATAACTATGTAAGCACCCCCGCCCCGCTTACAACCTTGCTATGGCGAGTTGTTGCAATGTCTGATGGGCAATATTACATAAGTTATGCCTCGGTATTTGACTCCCCTGAAGAGGTTACAATAAACCGCTATAACACAAGCCCCGCTTTACTAAACGATATTAAAAATGAATGGGGCGTACAACGCTTACAATGGTTTACTAAAGGTTTTTATAGCGTGAAAGAGCAGCAAAATAAAATTGTTTTATCCGACTTACGTATGGGCATAGAGTGTTATTACGTATTTAATTTTGCAGTTGGTGAAAAAACCAACAAAGGAGTGCAGGTAAGCAACTTTGAAAAACTAAATCAGCGCTCAAATTTAAGTAGCCTAAGTAAAGTGTGGGGTAGAATTTGGAACCCTGATGTCAGTTTAGCCCCGCCCTATGCAGATAAAAATTGTATGAAAACGCCTTAACACTCTGATTATAATTGCATTCATTAATCTGAGCTGGCGTTAAAATATTTAAGTTTGCTTTCGCTAGGGCGTGTTGATCTTTGTGGTATGAAAAACAAACAGCATGAAGATAAGGTATAATTGAATTCGCCAGAAAACTTTACACCGAACCTACATGCCAAGATTAATGTTAACAGACGGGACATGGAAT
>NZ_JAQREZ010000139.1:0-1003 GCF_028598715.1 Pseudoalteromonas sp. GABNS16E | reverse complement strand
CTATCGCGAGCAGATAAAAATAGTACTGGGGTTTTGTTATCTGCTTCACGTAGCGACTGTAAAATTTTCCAACCGGATACGTCAGGTAACATGACATCAAGTATTATTACATCAAATAAGTCGGTCATTGCTAGGTGATGACCGTCAAGTCCATTGCGCGCCAAAGAAACCTGAAAACCAGCTTCACTTAGTCCCTGTTTTAAATAATCTCCTGTCTTTGATTCATCTTCAACAACTAATAAGCGCATACAATTCCTTCATTAAAGTCCTAACAACTACCTCTGCAAATATTATGCAGTATCTGTCACTACAGCAACATGACACCAACATTACAACTTTGTAATGTTCGCGTCATGTTTAAGACAGGTCTATTTTCTATACTCAATACATATTCTGGTATGAAGGAGTAAGGAAATGGGGTTTAAAAAGTCATCACAACAGGTTAGCACACCACGAAGACGATTTGTTCAAGGCTTAATTGCAGGAGGTGTACTTGCTGCTTTTCCGAGTGTATTACATGCTGCATCATCTTTAGTAGCAGGAACAATAACAGGCACTGTGCCCGAACTTAGCGGCAAAGTAATTGATCTGGTTATAGATGAATCGCCGGTTAACTTTACTGGCGTAGTACGTATGGCGACAACTATCAATGGCTCTATACCCGCCCCCACCTTGCGCCTCAAAGAAGGCGATGACGTTACTATTAGAGTAACAAATAAGTTATCAGTACCGAGTTCAATTCATTGGCATGGCATTATTTTACCGTATCAAATGGATGGCGTACCTGGTATCAGTTTTAAAGGCATTATGCCTGGCGAAACCTTTGTTTATAAATTTAAATTACAACAAAGCGGTACATATTGGTATCACTCACATAGTGGCTTTCAAGAAATGACTGGCATGTACGGTGCATTAATTATTGAACCGCGAGAAAAAGATATTATTAGTGCAGATAACGAGCATGTTATTCAATTATCTGATTGGACTGATGATGACCCAATGG
>NZ_JAQREZ010000138.1:0-1088 GCF_028598715.1 Pseudoalteromonas sp. GABNS16E | reverse complement strand
GTAGCTCCCATCCAGAGTTTAATTGTGCCAAAGGGGTGCTCAACAGTTTGCTTGCGATGAAGCATCAATTCAGGTTCATTCTTTAGCTTTTGAAGCATTTCTTCTGTCAGAATCTCATGCACCCACCGCCTTATTCGCCTAGGGTCTTTTTTAGAGTTAGTGCACTGACTTCTTATTTTACAATCTCGACAAGCAATGTGATTGAAGTAAACATCAAGGTATTTACCTTGCTCAAATACCTGCATTCGATTTTGAAGTTCATTACCAGCGGGGCATAAGTAAATATCTTTATTTGCATCGTATTTGAAGAGTGAGCGGTTAAATATCCCTTTCTTTTCAGAGGACGATGTATCCGTCTTGGGCATGATTGGCTCTGCACCCAAATCGATAGTATCTTTTATATCGGGCTGACTGAAGTAACCTTTATCTGCTAATACCCTTATATCTTCCTTGCGCAATGCTTTTTGTGCGAGTTTTGTCATTGACGCAAGCTGGCCTCTATCTGGCACGTTGGTCACCTCATGCGCCACTATAAGGTGGTGCTTGGTATCAACCGCACTTTGCACGTTATAACTCACAACTCTTGTAAAACCTTGAGTTTTCATTAAACGTGAATCAGGATCAGTAGTGGATATTTGCTTGTCAGGATGAGCTTCAACTTGTTCTTTAATCTCGTGTAGTTTTTTTAACTGGCTGCGAAAGTCAGCTAGCCTATCTTTTGTGGCTTTAATTTTTGTGACGTTAGCTTGCTCTTTATCGGCTTCATCAAGTAATTCAAGGTAACGTTCAATATTCTTTTCGACTCGGTCGATGTGGAATTTAACTTTGCTTGGCGTAAAATTATTGCCTTTGTTGTTGCTAGCTTTAAACTTACTACCATCGATGGCAACAACTGGTTTCTCAAACATATTCAGACGACGGCAGACTTCAACAAACGTTTTGCACACATTTTTTATACCATCTCCGTTGTCTTTTCTAAAATCAGCAATCGTTTTAAAGTCGGGTGCCAACTTACCAAGTAGCCACATCAGTTCAATATTGCGTTGGCATTCGGTTTCTAATCGGCGGGATGATTGAATACGGTTGAG
>NZ_JAQREZ010000137.1:0-1116 GCF_028598715.1 Pseudoalteromonas sp. GABNS16E | reverse complement strand
GGTACCGTGTGAGTCTAATGACTCCTGCACCACTTTTCTTTTAAATTCCTCTGTATGTTTACGAAACGCTTTTACTTTCATGAGAACTGACTCCTAAATAGGTGTCTACTTTTATGGAGTCAGATCAGTCGAAATTATAAAGCGAGTAGATTTATATTTACTCGCTTTTTTATGTGTAGTTATTAAAATTACTGTTTTACTAACACTTCAACTTAGTAGTTATTGGCATCTTTGGTTTTTTAAGGGCGGCTTTGAGCTATAAGCGGACGATCGGGTAAACTCGTTGTTAGACAGAAACGTGTTAAATCTGATGGTCTAATACGTTACTGTCAAATTAGGCAAAGTATGTGGGTTTCTGTTTGTTAGGCTTTTGTACTGCACCACTGGACTTCCCACAGAAATCATCAAGCATTCTGAGAAACTAACAGCGAAAGATGAGCAAACCCGATTATAAGTTTAACAAGCGCATTAAATCTGACGCCCTACATTGTCCGATTTTTTGCTTAAAAGAAAATGACGCAAAAAAGCGTCCAGCATGTTCCGCAGTTTATGCGGGCGTTAGCAGTCGATATGAAATTTCGCATAATTAGAAGCATTGAAGCACATATTATTAAAGATCGTGTACCAACTGAGTACAAGAGCTTAGCGGCAGCTTGTGAACCTCAGTTTTCTGAAAAATGTACTTTGATTACTTTTCCACATAATAGAAAAGATGTGATAAAAAGTAACCTTACAGAAAAAGCATTAAAAAAGTTTGGAGAGCCGAGCCAAGATACTTTAATAGTTGTTGGAGGCTGTTTTTCATTAGAATCTGTTAAAAAATTAAAAAAGTACAATGCCGTTTTTCTTGCTCTATCGGAGTTCTCATGGACAGATGAGCGGTACACGTTAATAAAGTCAGGCGAACCTAGGTAGAGTCAACTGCTAAGAAGTCGTTTAAAAGGACAAAAACAGTTGGCTTTTAACGAGTCGTTACGAACGTCCGGAAGTGGCACAGACTGTGTGAAAACTCTGATCACCTTTTGGTCTAAGTATGTTCTGCTTATGATCTATTAATCTATACATTTAGTTCACTTAATATACTGATATTTATATAATTAGACTATTGATTCAGTT
>NZ_JAQREZ010000136.1:0-1127 GCF_028598715.1 Pseudoalteromonas sp. GABNS16E | reverse complement strand
ATCGACATCTACGTAAATTGCATCTAAGTTATTCATGCCCTTGCCTTGGTAATCTTATGTTTCTTGGTCGAAAGATCTGATCACCGCAAGGGCATTTAGTTCCATTTCTTATGTGCAGCTCAGGTTATGTAATTAACCAAAAAGGCATAATTACGTATGCCTTTTTAAACGAAGACTATACCCTACGCGCAGAGCCTACTGATGTATTGACCGCCCTTGAATCGGAGCAACACTAATGTCTATTTTAAAATCGTTAAAAACCCTTACCCTATCACTGCTTGTTGGTACTAGCCTTGCCTCTGGCTACGCTATGGCTGAGGAGCCACAGGCACAAGTGAAACCTAAAGTACTTATTTTTGATGTAAACGAAACCTTGTTAGATTTAACCTCCATGCGCACCTCTATAGGCAAAGCGCTTGGCGGGCGTGAAGATTTATTACCGCTTTGGTTTTCGACCATGTTGCATCATTCACTCGTTGATACTGTAAGTGGCAATTACCACGATTTTGGTCAAATTGGCGTTGCGTCGCTGCGCATGGTTGCCAAAAATAACAACATAGCCATTACGAATGAACAAGCAAAAACAGCCATTGTCACCCCGCTTTTAACCCTACCTCCTCACAAAGATGTGAAAGAAGGACTGGCAAAACTCAAAGCACAGGGCTATAAGTTAGTAAGTCTGACAAATTCTTCAAACAAAGGTGTTAAAGCCCAGTTTGAGAGCGCTGGATTAATGTCGTTCTTTGATGCGCGTTACAGCATTGAAGATATTAAAATTTATAAACCAGACTTACGTGCCTATGAGTGGGTGCTAACAAAATTAAATGTAAAAGCAAATGAAGCAATGATGGTAGCGGCGCACGGTTGGGATGTAGCAGGTGCTAAAGAAGCCGGGTTACAAACAACCTTTATCGCCCGCCCAGGTAAAACACTTTACCCACTGGCAAAAAAACCAGACCACGTTGTGAAAGATTTACATGAATTAGCCGCTCTACTTAAATAACCTCAGATCTGCATAAGAATTAAAGTCGAGTCACTTTTATACTCGGCTTTTTAGTCTGAAAAGTGTAGGCAATTAATCCAGCCATTAAATTAACCATAAATGAGATGCAGCTGCGGTGCCTTGT
>NZ_JAQREZ010000135.1:0-1182 GCF_028598715.1 Pseudoalteromonas sp. GABNS16E | reverse complement strand
CGTAGCAGATGTATGGACTCCTCCCCATTAACGGGAGAGTACGGTATAAAGAAATTGCAAAACAACTTTTACCAATTAAGGAGTCCATACATGGCACAGTCTAATTTAATTGCTATTGATTTAGCAAAAAATATTTTCCAAGTTGCGCAGTTTCAAGGCAGTAAACTTAAATCTAATAAACAAGCTAGCCGCAGAGCATTGCTTGAGTTATTAGTTAAAGCTAAACCATCCGTTGTTGCTATGGAAGCATGCGCAAGCGCTCAATATTTTGCACGCACTGCGCAATCTTTTGGTCATAAAGTTATGTTGCTTGACCCGTTATTTGTTAAAGCATTTAGACAAGGTCAAAAAACAGATGCAAACGATGCTATTGCGATAGCCATTGCTAGTAAAGTCCCTAATGTTCGCACCTGTAAAATTCTCTCTATCGAAGAGCAAGCATTGCAATCTCTTAGTAAGGTTCGGGCGCTAGCGGATAAACAAAAGATTCAATTATCAAACCAAATACGTGGGTTACTCCTTGAGTTTGGTATTGTCATTAACCAAAGTGAGGCCGCATTTAAAGCAGCCATACCCGATATTTTAGAAGATGCAGAAAACACGCTGCCATTAGAACTAAAGCATGCGCTTGCGCTGACTTACGCTCTTTATCAACAGCAGTGTGACAACAAAGTAGAGTTACAAAAACAAATCGAGCGTATTGTAAAACAAAATGATGGCTGTCAACGCTTAATGGC
Source organism: Pseudoalteromonas sp. GABNS16E (assembly GCF_028598715.1). Taxonomy (NCBI): domain Bacteria; kingdom Pseudomonadati; phylum Pseudomonadota; class Gammaproteobacteria; order Alteromonadales; family Pseudoalteromonadaceae; genus Pseudoalteromonas; species Pseudoalteromonas sp. GABNS16E. The sequence goes on along the minus strand of NZ_JAQREZ010000135.1, from coordinate 445 downwards.
ACTCGAAGGAGTCGGCCCAATCACTGCTATCGAGCTTTTGTCTTTTTTAGGTGACACAACACAGTTTAGCAATGGAAGGAGTGCTGCGGCGTGTGCAGGAGTGACACCGCTACAGCATTCGACAGGCGGTAAAGCAAAGATAGGCTGTATACCTAAAAGACGAGGTGGAGCATTAAGGCGAAATCTATTTTTAGGCGCTCGCTCGATAGTGAGTAAATTAAAAAACAGAGAGGCCTCGACTGAAAAAGAACGATGGATAAAAAGCCTGCTGATAAGAAAAGGGGTTAAGTGCGCGGCGATTGCATTAGCAAACAAAACAATGAGAACAGCTTATGCCTTACTTAAAAAAGGAACGAATTATGAGCCAACAGCACTGACAGCCTAAAGTAAAAGAATAAAAAATCAGTAAGCAGAAGAATTGAACAAGCCAAGATAGAGCATTAAG
>NZ_JAQREZ010000134.1:0-1201 GCF_028598715.1 Pseudoalteromonas sp. GABNS16E | reverse complement strand
GGTAATCCCCCCGAAAAATAATAGATGCCAAACGTAGAATTTTCTCTTATTGTAAACACAGGAGAAAATTATGAAAAAAGCACATTTTACAGACAGTCAGATCCTCACTATTTTGAAGCAAGCTGAAAGCGGAGTGCCGATCCCTGAGCTATGTCGTGAACATGGTATGGGCAACTCAACTTTTTATAAATGGCGCGCTAAATACAGCGGCATGGATGCATCTTTAATGACACGAATGAAAGAACTTGAAGATGAAAACCGCCGTTTAAAGAAAATGTATGCTGAAGAGCGGCTAAAATCTGAGGTCATTCAAGAGGCAATGGCAAAAAAGTGGTGAAGGCTTCTGAGCGCAAAGTATTGGCACACGAAGTCATTAGCAAAAATAAAATGAGTATTGCCTTAGCTTGCCGTACTTTCATGATAAGTGAAACATGCTATCGTTATACGACAAAACTGTCTGATGAAAATAAGAAAATTGCAGCATTGCTATTAGATTTAAGCCAATGTCAGCGTAATTGGGGGTTTGGCTTATGTTTTTTATACTTGCGCAATGTTAAAGGCTACACATGGAATCATAAGCGCGTTTATCGTATTTACCGTGAGCTTGAGTTGAATCTGCGAATAAAGCCTAGAAAACGTCTAACAAGGGAGAAGCCTGAACCATTGGCAGTACCTGATGGCATTAACGAATGTTGGTCAATGGATTTTATGCACGACCAATTATCTGATGGCAGAGGGTGTCGCTTATTCAATGTGATTGATGACTTCAATCGCGAAGGGCTTACAATAGATGCTGACTTATCACTCCCCGCTGACCGTGTGATCCGCTCGCTCAATCAAATTATAGAATGGCGTGGTAAGCCAAAAGCTATCAGGTGTGACAATGGGCCTGAATATATTAGCCATAAGTTAGCGGAATGGGCGTTAAATAATAATATTGAATTACGATTTATCCAACCAGGTAATCCGCAACAAAATGCTTATGTAGAGCGGTTTAATCGTACGGTTAGGTATGACTGGCTAAGTCATTATATTTACAGTGATATTAGTGAGTTACAAGATAAAGCTACCGATTGGTTATGGACTTATAATAATGAACGCCCTAACATGGGCATAGGTGGGATAACACCCATACAAAAACTGGAAAAGTTAAACAACGAAAATTCTACAGATAACCTCCATTAAAAATGGGGAGATTACC
>NZ_JAQREZ010000133.1:0-1223 GCF_028598715.1 Pseudoalteromonas sp. GABNS16E | reverse complement strand
CACGGCTAGCGCATTTTAATCCCAGACTCTAACAGGGTTGAGCGGTAATCATCGTCTAGCCCTGCCATTTTCTTTTTCCTCGCCATACTAGCTGACTTAGATGTATCTTGTTTAAAAAGCGCCATGGCTATCTTTCGCATTACATTAAACATTAATGGCCCTTGAAGTTTGCGTATTCTCGATTCATCTTCTCTGAAGTTCATATCAAGCATCCAATGCATGCTTTCAACCTGCCAGTGACTGCGTACCGCATTGAGTGCTTGCGCTGCATTTAAGTCTAATGAACTTATATACCAGCGTGTTTCAGTGGTATCCGACCCTGCCGACTTATCATGAACTTCAGCCCTGACCTTAATAATACTCGTTAAGCCAGGCCAACGATAATCCTTGCCTAACCAGCTTTTATCTATAAGTAACTGCTGGCATGTACGTGTTTCAACACGCCCATGTCCTGAGCTTATTTCGGTATATTCATCACAATTATGCTGAGTTAACCTTTCACGCTCGCACTTGTGCCACCACGCTTCTAGTTCCTTTTGCATGCCTGAATGATTTCCTTTAAGTGCAAGAATATAATCTGCTTTTTGTTGGATGATTTGTTTTGCTATTTCTTGTTGGCATCCCATCGCATCTAACGTAATGATACTGTTTTCAATATCGAGCAGGGTGAGTAATTCTGGTATTGCGGTGATTTCATTTGTTTTATTATCAACAGCCGTCTGTCCAAGCACTAACTGGTGTTGGCAACTCCATGCACTGACCGTGTGTAAGGCACTTTTTCTGTCTTTTGTGGTAAATGAACGCCGTGCGGTTTTGCCATCAATAGCGATGATATCTGCACCTGTGGTTTCAATCAGTGATGATATCCAAGATTGAAATGCCCTTTCTATTTCATTTGCTTTTAACCGACACATGACGCGCGCAATCGTGTCATGTTTTGGAATTCCTGCGTTGAACGTACCGTATTTTTTTAACCAATCAAGCTTTAGGTGCCCAAAGTCTTCAATATCTTCCCATCCTTCTGCACCAGAGAGTACAGCGCTAATAGCAAGGAGAAGAATATCGATAAGTTCATGCTTTTTACAACGTTCAATGCGAGGATCTGTAATTGAATTAAAATGTTTCAGAAAAGTAGTGCTCATATTTATGCGACCAAGTAATTATTATGCCTTGATCTGATCACTACTTGCTCTATAAGTTCAATTTATAATGATCTTGCCGTG
>NZ_JAQREZ010000132.1:0-1225 GCF_028598715.1 Pseudoalteromonas sp. GABNS16E | reverse complement strand
CACGGCTAGCGCATTTTAATCCCAGATTCTAACAGGGTTGAGCGATAATCATCGTCTAGCCCTGCCATTTTCTTTTTTCTCGCCATACTGGCTGTTTTAGTTGTATCTTGTTTAAATAACGCCATGGCTATTTTTCTCATTACGTTAAAAACAAGGGGTCCTTGCTTCTTACGGATTCTTGATTCATCTTCCCTAAAGTTCATATCCAACATCCAATGCATACTTTCAACCTGCCAGTGGCTTCGTACCGCATTAAGTGCTTGCTCCGCACCTAACGCTAACGAACTAATATACCAACGCGTTTCTATCGTGTCTGTACCTGATGATTTATCGTGAACCTCAGCGGTTACTTGAATAACACTCTTTAAGCCAGACCATTGGTAGATTTTATCTAACCAGCTTTTATCAATAAGCAATTGCTGACAAACCCTTGTTTCAATGCGCCCATGCCCTGAGCTTATTTCGGTATGTTTATCATAGTTGCTATTGGTCAATCCTTCGCGCTCACTCTTGTGCCACCAAGCTTCTAATTCACTCTGCATACCTGAATGGTTACCTTTGAGCGCTAGGATATAATCAGCTTTTTGTTTAATTATTTGTTTCGCTATTTCTTGCTGGCAGCCCATAGCATCAAGTGTAATGATGCTATTTTCAATATCTAGCATGGTGAGTAACTCAGGTATGGCTGTGATTTCATTTGTTTTGCTATCAACGGCTGTTTGCCCTAAAACTAACTGGTGTTGGCAGCTCCATGCACTGACGGTATGTAAAGCACTTTTTCTATCTTTGGTTGTAAATGAACGACGTGCAGTTTTTCCATCCATAGCAATAATATCAGCACCCGTGGTTTCAATAAGTGAAGATATCCAAGATTGAAATGCATGCTCTATTTCATCTGATTTTAACCGACAAATGACACGGGCTATGGTGTCGTGTCTTGGAATACCCGCGTTGAAAGCGCCATATCTTTTTAACCAATCAAGTTTTAGATGCCCAAAATCTTCAATATCCTCCCATCCTTGTGCACCGGAGATTACTGCACTAATGGCTAAAAGGAGAATATCGATAAGCTCATGCTTTTTACAGCGTTCAATGCGAGGATCGGTAATTGAATTAAAGTGTTTCAGAAAAGTAGCGCTCATATTTTACGTGACCAAGGTGATTATTATGCCTTGATCTGATCACTACATATTCTATAAGTTCAATTTATAATGATCTTGCCGTG
>NZ_JAQREZ010000131.1:0-1237 GCF_028598715.1 Pseudoalteromonas sp. GABNS16E | reverse complement strand
TATCTACTTTAGCTATTAACTTCTGTCGCTTGTTTCTGTCACAAAACGCGTTTGGCGTTGTATGGTTAAGCCTCACGGGTAATTAGTACAAGTTAGCTTAATGGCTCACACCACTTCCACATCTTGCCTATCAACGTTGTAGTCTTCAACGGCCCTTCAGAGACTTTAAAAGTCTAGTGAGAAATCATCTCGAGGCCTGCTTCGCGCTTAGATGCTTTCAGCGCTTATCAGTTCCGAACGTAGCTACCGGGCAATGCCATTGGCATGACAACCCGAACACCAGCGGTTCGTTCACTCCGGTCCTCTCGTACTAGGAGCAACCCCTCTCAATTCTCAAACGCCCACGGCAGATAGGGACCGAACTGTCTCACGACGTTCTAAACCCAGCTCGCGTACCACTTTAAATGGCGAACAGCCATACCCTTGGGACCGACTTCAGCCCCAGGATGTGATGAGCCGACATCGAGGTGCCAAACACCGCCGTCGATATGAACTCTTGGGCGGTATCAGCCTGTTATCCCCGGAGTACCTTTTATCCGTTGAGCGATGGCCCTTCCATTCAGAACCACCGGATCACTATGACCTACTTTCGTACCTGCTCGACGTGTCTGTCTCGCAGTTAAGCTGGCTTCTACCATTACACTAACCGTACGATGTCCGACCGTACTTAGCCAACCTTCGTGCTCCTCCGTTACTCTTTGGGAGGAGACCGCCCCAGTCAAACTACCCACCAGGCACTGTCCGTAACCCCGATTCAGGGGCCAACGTTAGAACATCAAAACTACAAGGGTGGTATTTCAAGGACGACTCCACAACAACTAGCGTCGCTGCTTCAAAGTCTCCCACCTATCCTACACATGTAGGTTCAATGTTCAGTGCCAAGCTGTAGTAAAGGTTCACGGGGTCTTTCCGTCTAGCCGCGGGTACACAGCATCTTCACTGCGATTTCAATTTCACTGAGTCTCGGGTGGAGACAGCGTGGCCATGGTTACACCATTCGTGCAGGTCGGAACTTACCCGACAAGGAATTTCGCTACCTTAGGACCGTTATAGTTACGGCCGCCGTTTACCGGGGCTTCGATCAAGAGCTTCGTCCGAAAACTAACCCCATCAATTAACCTTCCGGCACCGGGCAGGTGTCACACCGTATACGTCATCTTGCGATTTTGCACAGTGCTGTGTTTTTAATAAACAGTCCCAGCCACCTGGTCACTGCGGCTCCCGTCCGCTTAGAGAG
>NZ_JAQREZ010000130.1:0-1301 GCF_028598715.1 Pseudoalteromonas sp. GABNS16E | reverse complement strand
TAAGTTGCTAAATAACACATGAGCGAGTGCTTTTTCAGCTAACGTTTTATCTGCGTTTTGCGGTTTATTTCTTTTTTGTATTTTGGTTTTTTTGTTATAGCGCCAATAGCTAGTTTGTTGATTTGGCATTAGGATGACAGCGCGATCATTTTCTAGGTATGCAAAATTGTCGTAGTACTGCATCATCACGCGTTCAACTGGATAATTTTTGGTGAGATCAAAGCCCACCATTGGAGTTGCTTGTTCAATTCCTAAAAGTGACAACAAAGTAACTGGTAGGTCAATTTGACTAACAAGTCTTGAGTCGCGTTTAGCCTTCATATCGCTGTTTAAAATAACCGCAGGTATGTGAAAAGACTTTAAAGGGACGGGCTCAGAGCCAAAAACACGCACATCATGGTCTGCCACAACCAAAAATACGGTGTTTTTCCAGTACGATTGTGTTTTTGCTTTATTTATAAACTTCCCTAGTGCGTAATCTGCATACTTAATTGCAAGATCACGTTTATAGTTTTCAGGGCTATACCCTTCAGGTAGTGATACCTTACCTTGTGGGATGTCAAATGGATCGTGATTGCTCGAAGTAAATACAAGACTAAAAAATGGCACTGCCGCATTACTTAGTTTAGTCAGTTCCTTATCTGCTTGTTGGAATAAGTCCTCATCACTCGCGCCCCAAGATGAGATAAACTGAGGGTTTTCAATGTGGTTGATGTCAACAATATCGTTAAATCCGTTTCCTAGGAAAAAGCTTTTCATATTGTCAAAATGACTTTCACCGCCGTAGATAAATTGAGTAATATAACCTTGTTGACTCAATACATCAGCTAATGAAAAAAAGTTATGCTGGGATTTAGATAGTTTAACTACCGAGCGAGATGGAGATGGCATAAAGCCAGTGGTAATTGCTTCAATACCTCTCACGGAGCGCGTACCCGTAGCATAAAGGTTGTCAAACCCCCACCCTTGTTGATATAGCTCATCAAGTTCAGGAGTTATACCTAACCCACCAAGTTGTCCAACAAATCGGGCACCTAAACTTTCCTCAAGTATAATTACTAAGTTTTTTTTAACTCCAGACACAAAAGGTTTGTTGTGTGCCAAGGTCGGAATATTTCCGGTGACAAACTGCTTACGATAAGAAGCCTTTTTGACTATATCTATAACTTGCTGGTGAGGCATTGTGCCATACAAATTGCTAGCACTTTTTTCGTTACCCATGTTTTTCAGCGCAAACGCAACACTGTAAGTGGAGTTAAGAACAAGTGAATTTACTAGTGAATCTTGAGAAAAATAGACTA
>NZ_JAQREZ010000013.1:0-86869 GCF_028598715.1 Pseudoalteromonas sp. GABNS16E | reverse complement strand
GGGATAGCCACGCGGTATGAAAAGCTTGAACGAAATTATCATTCAATGCTCGCTTTAGCATTTACTATGATGTGGCTACCAATGTGGGCTGATTGATATATGTACTACAAAGATCAACAGCCCCTAATATAAAAGTCATCCTCGAGCACAATCGCGTAATCTAGTTTTTCATCAACTATTTTTTGCCATGCTTTACGGTGGCTTAAATAGCAGCCAATTTGACCATTGCTTAGCGGATAGTGATACTGCTGTTTATTTAATTGCGGGCTGTAATGTAGGAACTTTTGTTGTGTACTCAATTGTGCGCCATCTACGGCATCAATCCGTTCAAATGGCAAGTTAACACGTGCCAGTTGCGTTTGAGTATTTGCGAGTCGCTGCGCGGAGCGCGCTAAGTTTATTACAAATAATGCTGCCATGATGTTCCCCCCCTACCGTTTTTAGCAATACTAAAGGGGGGCTGTTACACGCAAGTGGCAAATTTATGGCTTTTTTAAGTCAGCTCGCGGCTGCGCTAAAATGGCGTTTTTTTCTTCTTGGCTGAGGATGATCCAATCAAATATTTCTTCGTTAGTTCGCCCGCAGCCAGTGCAATAACCGCTGCGGCGCTCACATATGCCTAAACAGTCTGTTTTTAACTTAGTGTTTGAGTGTGTGGGTTTTTGCATTTAATTTCCTAGCGGTGGAGCAATTTCAAAACGGGTAATATAGCGCGTTCTGCTTTGAGAGGTAAATAAGGTGATAACTGGGTGAGCTTCATCCAAAACAAAGTTACTACTGATTGAAGTTGCTGACTCTTTCGTATTTTCGTACCAGCCTTGTGACGCTACACATTGATGTATTTTATCCACTGTTTGTATATGTAGATTTGTGGCATGGGCTTGTTTGTTTTCACTCGTGCATTGATAACTAAACTGCTTATTATGTTGAGTAATGGTGCAGGTATTACCTATAAAATGAGTATTAGCACGCCACTGGTTTATAAAATCATTTCCCACTTTATTTGCTTTTACTGCATTAAAGCCGTTAGTGTTCGCATTAAGTAATGTGTTTAGTGGGCTACATGCGTTTTGCGTTTTTACTATTTTAGGCGCAGGGGCTTTTTGGCTTACACAGCCTGTTAGTACCAATAAGGATAAAGCTGTGATAATTGATTTATTCATAAGCAACGCTAAAAGAATTAGATAAGCTGCACCATACGCAACCTATGTAAAAAAATAAATACCATAACGTAAAAAGGCCCATAAAATATGGGCCTGTAAATGCGCTAAAATAAAGCAGCTGTATTATTTATGGCGACCTTGTAGGCATTTTACAACGTCTTCTAGGGCTAAGCCTTGGCGTTGTAGCAACACAGTAAGGTGATAAATTAAATCAGCCGATTCGTTAGTAAGCTCATCGTTATCGTGTTTCATTGCAGCAAGCGCTACTTCTACGCCTTCTTCACCTACTTTTTGACAGCTACGGCTTAAGTCTTTAGCAAACAATGAAGCTGTGTAGCTTTTTGATGGGTCGTCGTTTTTACGCTCAACAATCACATCTTCTAATTGCGCTAAAAAGCTTAGGCTAGGTTTTGCGCCATCACCAAAGCAGCTTTGTGTGCCTAAGTGACATGTTGGGCCTTCTGGGTTAGCCAGTACTAAAATTGAGTCGTAGTCACAATCGGTATGCACCGATACTACGTTTAAGTAGTTTTCTGATGACTCACCTTTGGTCCATAAACGTGACTTTGAACGCGAGTAAAAGGTTACTTTATTACTTTCAAGCGTTACCTTTAGTGCTTCGCTGTTCATGAAGCCTTGCATTAAAATAACACCAGAGCGAGCATCTTGAACAATCGCAGGGATCATTTCGCTTTTAGCAAAATCTACTTGAGTTTGGTTTTGTTGTGTTACTTGCATAGTCTTGCTGCCACTTGGTTATCAGTTAAAAATTGTTTTAATTCGCCAATGTTAATCACATTTTTGTGAAAAACGCTTGCTGCTAATGCGCCATCGACTTCGCTTTGTTTAAATACATCAACAAAGTCTTGCATACTGCCTGCACCGCCTGATGCAATTAAAGGAATATTACACAATGCGCGCATTTTACTTAGCTGCTCATTGTCGTAACCGTTTCGTACGCCATCTTGGTTCATACAGTTTAAAACAATTTCACCAGCGCCTAAGTCTTGTACGCGTTTAACCCATTCCTCGGTTTTATAACGTGTACGGCTTGATGCATTAGGATCGCCGGTTAATTGGTACACTAAATATTCGCCGGTCACTTCATCGTAAAAGCTATCAATACCTACAACAACACATTGCTTACCAAATTCATCGTGTAGCTCTTTTATAAGCTCAGGGCGGGCAATAGCGGGGCTGTTAATACTTATTTTATCAGCGCCACGCTCTAGTACACGTGCTGCATCGGCTACCGACTTAATACCGCCAGCCACACAGAATGGAATATCGATGTGGCGGGCAATGCTCTCTACCCAATTTACATCAAGTAGGCGTTTTTCAACACTTGCGCTGATTTCATAAAAAACCAGTTCATCGGCGCCGGCATCGCTGTATGCTTTTGCCATTGTTAAAATATCGCCCACTATTTCGTGGCCTTTAAATTTAACGCCTTTTACTACTTGGCCGTCTTTTACATCTAAACACGGGATTATGCGTTTTGATAACATGCCAAGGCCTCCTCAACACTAAATGCGCCATCAAGTAGTGACTTACCTAAAATAACGCCTCCTACGCCCAGCTCTTTAAGCTTTTTAATGTCATCAAGTGAGCTTACGCCACCCGAAGCTTGTACTTTAATGGTGCTGTTATGGCGAGTTAAATCTTCATAAAGCTCAAACGATGGGCCCGTCATGGTGCCATCTTTACTGATGTCCGTACATAAAAAATCAATAACGCCCAAGCTTACATAAAAATCTACAAGCTCAAGTAAACCAAACTCAGATTCACTTAACCAACCATGGGTTGCAGGTGCCCAGCCCGTGGCTGTTTTATTTACATCAAGGGCAATAACAAAGTGCTCGGCGCCAAATTGTTCAATCCAGGCTTTTACTTGCTCGCGTTTTTCTACCGCCATAGAACCAATAACAACTTGGTTAGCACCGGCTTTTAGCCAATCGCTTACATCCTGCTCTGAGCGAATACCGCCGCCCACTTGATACGGTACGTTAAGCGCTTTCGTTGCAGCTTGAATATGTTGCCACTGTTTTTTACTTGGATCGCGTGCGCCTTCTAAATCTACAAGGTGCAATTTACCTGCGCCGCTGTCGGCGTATTCTTTTAAACGTGCGCCAAGCTCAAAAGGGTAAAACTGAGCGGTGTCGTACTTACCTTGGTATAAACGAACAATTTGATTTTGTAATACGTCTAATGCTGGAATAATCACAAATAATCTCTTTATTGTTGGTTAATGGGCCGTTTATAACTGCCAATCAACAAAATTTTGTAATAAACGTGTGCCTACTTTTGCACTGCGCTCTGGGTGAAATTGCATGCCAGCGTAGTTGTCTTTTGCAACAATGGCTGAAAAGGTTTGGCCGTACTGGCCGCTTACAAGTGTTGCATCGTTTACGGTGTGCGCAAAGCTATGTACAAAGTACACTTGCTCGTCTTGTGTTAAGCCTTTGGTAAGTGCATGCTCTTTATTTACGCTTAAGTTATTCCAACCCATATGCGGCGACGTTAAACTGCCAACATCAAGGGCTTTTACTTGGCCTGGTATTTTACCTAAGCATTGTACTTTACCTTCCTCGGTGCTTTCGCACAGTAACTGCATACCTAAGCAAATTCCCATAAGTGGGCGCTGGTATTCGTTTATAGCTTGTTGCCAGCCGTTATCTACAAGGCGTTTCATGGCAACTGATGCATGGCCAACGCCTGGTAATATAGCACGCTCAAAGCCGGCTAATTGCTCTGGCGAGGTAATGACTGTTGGCGTTTGACCTAAGCGTTCAAAGGCAAAACGAACTGAATTTATATTGGCACACCCGGTATTAATTATGGCAATCATAAACATCCCTTAGAGCTGGCTGTTTGTTGGGTCGTGTCTTGTGCTACTGCCATACGAAGGGCACGTGAAAACGCTTTAAATAAGCCTTCTACTTGGTGATGACAGTTACCGTCGCTCACTGATAAAATAAGGCTAATAGCGGCATTATCGCTTAAGCTTTTGAAAAAGTGCTCAACCATTTGTACGTCTAAATCGCCGGCTTTTTCACGGCTAAAGTTAGCGTTTAATACAAATGAAGCGCGGCCCGATAAATCAATTTGTGCTTCAGCTTTACACTCATCCATTGGCAGTGCAAAACCATAGCGCGCTATTTGCGATTTAGTGCCAAGCGCTTGTTTAAGCGCGACACCTAGGGCAATACCTATGTCTTCAACAAGGTGGTGCTCATCTATGTGTAAATCGCCTTTCGCTTTAATATTTAAACCAATGTTGGCGTGGGTGCGAATTTGATCAAGCATATGATCAAAAAAGCCAAGGCCGGTTTCAATGCTACCGTTTTTAGTTTGATCTAGGTTTATGGCTACATCAATTTGGGTTTCTTTGGTGTTACGCGTAACACGACCTTCACGGTTGGCAGTTGTAAGCTTTGTAACAATGGCAGGCCAGCTGCCATCATACAAAATGCCTTCACAACATAAGTTTTTAGCAAGGCCAATATCGGTTTGACGATCGCCAATCACGTATGAGCGAGCTAAATCAACTTTGCCTGAGCGTATAAGCTCAGTTAATAAACCTGTTTTAGGTTTACGGCAATCACAGTTTTGCTCGTCAAAGTGTGGACAAATTAATACCTCGTCAAAGCTAATGCCTTGGCTTTGCAGTATGTCCATCATTTTATCTTGTGCTATATCAAAGTCAGCAGTCGGGAAGCTGTCTGTGCCTAAGCCATCTTGGTTAGATACCATTACTAAGCGGTACCCTGCGGCTTGTAACTGTAATAAAACCGGGATAATACCAGGTAAAAACGCTAATTTTTCTAGGCTGTCTACCTGTTTGTCGGTGATTGGCTCTTCAATTATGGTGCCGTCACGGTCAATAAATAAATAGGGGTTACTCATGATACTTCTTGTCCTGATAAAAGAGGTGAGGTTGCTGGCTTATCAAGGCCATCTAACCAAATTTTTACTTGCTCAAGTTCTTGCTCATTACCAATGGAGATACGTAGCCAATCGTCTTCACCGTATAGGGTAAACGCGCGCATCACTAAGCCTTGTTCAAGTGCTACTTTAAAGTAGTTTTTGTCGGCTAATTTTAAGGTAACAAAGTTACCTTCACCAGTGAGAATTTTTAATGCAGCAGGGGATGCGTTTAACCACTGTACAAGTTTAGCTTTTAAACTATTTAAAATAGTCACTTGGCGGCGCATTGATGTAATTGCATCAGGTGCTATGGCTTGTGCTGCAATACTTGCTACCACACCCGATACCGGATACGGCGCAATCACTTTACGAATAGGTGCAAGTACAGTTTCTTGTGCAAGTGTAAAACCGGTTCTTAGCCCTGCAAGCGCAAACGCTTTAGATAAAGTGCGCAGTACCACTACATTACTATATTCGTTAATCAGCGCTGTAGCACTTTGCTCAGGGCAAAATTCAATATAGGCTTCATCAACAATAACTAAAGCTTTACCGGTAAGCGCTGTTGCAATTGCTTTTACTTTTTCAAGGGGGGTTAAGCTACCGGTTGGGTTATTTGGATTACAAATAAACACTAATTTTGAGCTGCCCACTGTCTCAACTATTTCATCAACACTGCCATCAAGTAATAGCGCTTGGGTTAAACCATTGATTGCAACGTTGTGCGTATCAGCGGTTACTTTGTACATACCGTAAGTTGGCAAAAATAACGCAATGCTGTCTTTTGCAGGTTCGCAGTAGGTACGTACTAAAAGCTCAATGCCTTCATCGGCGCCGCGCGTCATTAATACGTTTTCGCTTTCAAGCTCTGCATACGCAGCATAGCGGTCAATAACCAATTGCGGCTGTGGATCTGGGTAGCGATTTAAATCTTCAATACTCAGTTCAATATTTTTAGCGTACGGGCTTTCATTGGCATTTAACCACGTTGACCCTGTTAGCTTTTCACTTTTAGCAGAGCTATAGGCAGCAAGAGCTGCAATATTTTGTGGTAATAAGCTAGTCGCTTGTGCGCTCTCATTGCTCATTTTTAATTGCCTCTAAACGAATTGAAACCGCATTTGCGTGTGCATCAAGGCCTTCTGCATCTGCTAGTGGCAAAATAGCTTTTGACAGCTGTGTTAGGCCACTTTTACTTATAGTTTGTACTGTGTAAGTGCGGAAAAAATCAAGCAAGTTTAAGCTTGAATAGGTTGCACTGTAACCGTAGGTAGGTAACACGTGGTTAGTACCCGATGCGTAATCGCCCGCTGATTCTGGCGTGTAGTCGCCAACAAATACCGAGCCTGCATTTTTTACTTTATCTAAGTAAGGTGTTGAATCTGCTAATTGCAAAATTAAGTGCTCAGGGCCATATTGCGCTGATACGTCAAATGCTTGCTCAACAGAGTCGACTAAAATAAGTGATGAATTAGCCAGAGCTTGCTCGGCTGTATCTTTACGGCTTAATTTAGCAAGCTGGCGTGTAAGTGCCTGCTGCGTTTGCTCAATGATACTTTCGCTGTTACACAATAAAATTACTTGCGAGTCTGCGCCGTGCTCAGCTTGCGAGAGTAAATCTGCCGCTATAAATTCTGGATTTGCACGCTCATCTGCAATCACTAATATTTCAGAGGGGCCTGCTGGCATATCGATTGCCATTCCAGGAATTGTTTGCGCAACAAGCTGTTTGGCCATCGTTACAAAGCTATTACCTGGGCCAAAAATTTTGTTCACTTTAGGCACTGATTCAGTGCCGTAGGCCATTGCGGCAATTGCACCTGCGCCACCACTTTCAATTAAAGTTGTAATGCCACATAACTTAGCTGCATATAAAATCGCAGGGTTAATGCTTTCATCACCTTGCACAGGAGTTGCAAGAACGACGGTTTTAGCACCACTTAATTGTGCAAGTACACCTTGCATAATAACCGATGATGGCAGTGGAGCACTGCCACCAGGTACATAAATACCCACAGCTTCGATGGCCTGATATTTCAGTTCACATTCAACGCCAGGTTGGGTTGATAACTTAATATCTTTAGGCAATTGCGCTTCGTGAAAACGTTTAACGTTTGCATAAGCGGTGTCAATTGCGTATTTAAGCTCTGCGCTTAGTGCTTGCTCTGATGCGTTTATTTCATCAAGCGGTACACGTAAACGAGGGTTAGCTCTATTATCAAACTTTTTAGCCATATCAAGTAAGGCTTTATCACCTTGCTCTTTCACATCGCTCATAATTGTTTGGCATATAGCTTCAACCTTTGCGCTGGCAGAAACCGCAGGGCGCATTAGTGCCGCTGCTTGTACTTGTGAAGATTCCTCATTCCAACGAAGCATGGTACTTACTCCATCATTTTTTCAATTGGCATTACTAAAATAGAGTTAGCGCCTAGGGATTTAAGCTGCTCCATTGTTTCCCAAAATAATGTTTCGCTGCTTACCATGTGTAGCGCTACGTACTCTTCGTTACCAGCAAGTGCAAGCAGAGTAGGTTGGCCAGAGCCTGGTAAAATTTCGCAAATTTCATCAAGTTTAGTTTTTGGCGCGTGTAGCATAATGTATTTGCTTTCTTTAGCTTGTTTAACACCACGAAGGCGCGGCATAAGCTTATTGATTAGCGCTAGTTTGTCTTCATCTTGCAGGTCTTTATTTTGAATTAAACACGCGTTTGATTCTAAAATTGTATCACCTTGAATTAATCCGTTCGCTTCAAGCGTTGCACCGGTAGAAACTAAATCACAAATTGCATCTGAAAGACCGGCTCGTGGGGCTACTTCTACTGAGCCTGTAAGCATTACAGTGCTTGCATTAATGCCTTCGCGCTTTAACCATTGCGTTAATATTTCTGGGTAGGTTGTTGCAATACGTTTGCCTTCAAACCAGCTTTTATCACGTGGGCCAAGCTCTTGTGGCCATGCAAGTGCAAGGCGGCAGTAACCAAAGTCTAGTTTTGCTAGTTTGCTAACTTCGCTTGGTACACCTTGGCGTTCACGTTCGGCTTGTACTTCTACTAGTACGTTTTCGCCAACAATACCTAAATCACAAACACCGTCCATTACTAAGCCCGGAATATCGTCATCGCGCACACGAAGTACGTCAATTGGCATATTGGTTGAGTGTGCAATTAAGCGTTGCTCACGTAGGTTTAATTTAACACCTAGTTGCTTTAGTAAATCTTGACAATCTTTAGACAGGCGACCGCCTTTTTGGATGGCGATACGTAGACGATTTGTGTTACTCATTATTCATTTTCCTTTAATTTAAAAACTAAAAAACCCGAGGGGAACCTCAGGGCGAAAATGAATCAATGTGTTTTGAATCGCCAGAGGTTCCTTTTAGGAATAACCTCTCAGCGAAAGACCTGACAGGTTATTCCGGTGAATGGTGGTGATGATGTACTGTTGTCAGGTTTAAGCGCATTTTTGTATCCTATTTTGCTTACCGCTATTTAGTGAGCGTTAAGCTTTAATCTGTTTCAATAAATTTCGCATTCATAAAAACATAAACCGCCTAGCTAAGGCAAGTTTTTTTTACCAAATTAAAGCATATCTTATAACTGCCGATAATATTGAGAGCTAAACAGTATTTTTAGTTGTTTTAATGTTTAAATTGTAGGCAAGTTGGGCTTTGTTGGTCAATTTATCTAATTTTTAATAAACAGGTTTAGGAGGGGAGTATGGATATAATGATCCCTTTTTTAGGGAAAATTTCGCGGTTAGAGCTTGAGACAAAAAGTACATTTCATATTGCAGGTGTGCAAAATATGCCACAAGCGCAAAAAATTAAGCTTGAAAATGAAAAAAAGCAGACGCTCAACAAAAAAAGATTAGCGCAGGCGCAGGGCAAAAAAAGTGCAAGTGCAGCTAATGAAAAAGCGATTACTGTAGATGACGAAGGGAATAAACATTTAGATACATGGGCATGATCTAAACCCTTAATAGTAAAAAGCCACGCACAACTTTTTACTATTAAGGGTGTGTTTGCTAGCGTTTTTTAGCTTTAATAATGTAAAAGCTAAATATAACAGCTACGGTAAGTTGGGCTATAAAGCCTTGCCACGTAGATTTTAAACCCAGTAGTGCAATATCAAAGTTTATCGGCATTACACTAATCGCGACTATATCAGCCTCTTGTAATGCAATGACAGCTTTACCCATTAATACAAAGGCAAGTGCAAATAATAAATACGTTGTATAAGCAAAAAACTTAGCAATAGGTAACTTAATCGAATATTTAACTAACACCCATGCAATAAGCGCTAATAAAACCACACCCAATGCAAAGCCCATCGCGAGCGATGAATACTGTGCTTGCGAGCTTTGCGTTAATAACGACTGATAAAATAATACCGTCTCGAACACTTCACGATATACCGCTATAAACGAGAGGCCCGCGAGCCCCCACAGTGTACCAGACTCTAATCGCGTATTAATATTTTGCTGAATATATGCCTGCCACTGCTGAGCACTGGTTTTACTGTGCATCCATACCCCAACATATAGCAAAATAATAGCTGCAAATAGGGCGCCTATACCTTCCATTACTTCGCGGCTGGCACCACTTATTTGTATTAATGTTTGCGCTGCTGCCCATGTTAAACCACCTGCTATGAGGGCCATTACCCAGCCAATATGAACATATTTAAGCGCATCTTGGCGTTTGGTTTTTATAAGTACGGTCATTAGCGCAATAACAACTAATAGTGCCTCTAGGCCTTCGCGTAGCAAAATAACTAAACTGGCTGATAGCAAAGCGCCATCACTGAGTGTGGTGTCATTAAGTAGGTTGTTTGCTTTTGTTAATTGTGCAAGTACAGCGTTAACTTGCGCACTGACAAGCTCGGTGTTTTTTTCATTTTTGAATGTGTTACGTAAGTTCATCAATTGTACTTCAATGCTTTTACGCAAGCTTTCATCGTATGCATTTAAGTTATTTTCTATCAGCTCAAAGCCATCTAAATAGGCACTGATAGCCAGTTCGCTGGCTTTTGCATATTCACCATTAGCATGTGCATTTTGCGCTGCAATAAGTTGCGAGCGTGCAACGCTAAGTGGCTCAGCTTTGTTTTTAAATAAGTGTTCAGGATTACCGCGAAGCCACTTAATAAATTGAACTTGGGCAGGGGATTGATTTTGTGAAAGCTGCGCAGGGTTAAGATTAATGATGTCTGAAGTGCTGATTGTCTGGTTATTGTGTTGCGGCTTAGTTATATCTTGAAAAGCTAAACTGCCTACATAAAAGGCGAGTGACCAACGTTGTTGCTCATTAAATTGGCTAAAAGAAACCATTGGCGTATCGTCTATGCCATTGGATACAGCTTCATATAATCCCATAATTGTGCGATTTGTGGCTCGCTCTTTATCCGTAAAGTTGGTGGGCTGTGGTGTTAAACCTTTAGCAAGTGGGCCATCACCTTGACCATTTATGCCATGGCACATAGAGCAGTTTTCTGAAAAAAGTGCCTTTGTTTGTTTTAGGGGTAATAAAGATGAAGGCAAAGAAAGCTGCGGTATAAATTCAAGCAAAGACTCCCTAAGCTTTGAGCTCGCAGCACGAACACTTTGTACGCTTTGTTTATTTATAATGGCGTTATGTAAGGCGCCAGCTTGTATTTTTATATGACTGTATTGATTATTAGCACTGCTTAACTGTGTGGCTAGTGTGCTTATTAAATTTGCAAACTCAGACATTTCTTGAAATTCGTCTTTACTAAGTACCTCGCCTTTTTGCACCGCGCCAACGTAATCAACCCCTACGTACTCTGCAAGTTGTGATATTTGCTTAATTTTAGCTTGCTCGGCAGGCGTAGAGGCAAAAGCAGAAAAACATAAAAAAGTGAGTAAGAACAAAGGAAATAGAAAAACGTGGCGACGTGTAATGCCATAAAATAACGAAAAAACACTTGTATACTTACTGGACATAATTAGCCCTATAAAAAACATTTAAAATTAAAACTATTTTTATTACGCTTAAAATAAATAAAACCGTGCTAAAAATAATCCCCCATAAATAACTAACCCGCAGTGAATAGACTGCGGGTTTAATAAAGAAAACTTAGTGATTTTGCTCGGCAGATTTAATACTACTTTGAATGAGAGGTGAGATAGTTAAACCTTGCACAATAATAGAAAATATAACCACAACATAGGTCACAATAACGATTAAATCATGCAGATCACTGCCTGATATAAATACTTGATCACGAGGAATAGCTGCAGCCATAGCTAATGCTAAACCGCCACGTAAACCACCCCAAGTTAAAATTTTAACGCTGTGTTTGTCGTAGTTTTTAAAGCGCTTAAATATTACAAATGGCGCACCAACACTAATAAAACGAGCTAATAAAATAGCAGGGATCATAACAAGGCCTAAGCCAATTTCACCCATTGTTACTGGCATAGTGACAATCAGCATACCAATAATCAAAAACAACAAAGCGTTTAAAAAGCTGTCGGTGGCGTGCCAAAAGTCTTTAATATAGCGCGTGTTTTCAGGCCCTGTACGCTCGGTTGCTTTTGCGCGAGTAATATTACCTAAAATAATACCACTGGTTACCATGGCAAGCGCGCCTGATATTTCCCATACATTGGCAGCTGCAAAACCCGCAGTTGGAATGGTTAAGGTTATTAATAGGCGTATATTTACATCTTTACAGTTAATAATTAAAAAGTGACCCACAAGGGCCATT
Source organism: Pseudoalteromonas sp. GABNS16E (assembly GCF_028598715.1). NCBI lineage: Bacteria > Pseudomonadati > Pseudomonadota > Gammaproteobacteria > Alteromonadales > Pseudoalteromonadaceae > Pseudoalteromonas > Pseudoalteromonas sp. GABNS16E. The sequence continues at coordinate 75,052 of NZ_JAQREZ010000013.1, read as the reverse complement.
GCTAAGCCAAACACGATTCCACCTATGGCATCAACAAAAAACAGCTCTGCAATGTCGGCTGGGTTGGCATCGGTGCCAAAAAATGCAACAGAAAACAGCGTAGTAAAAATTACCAAACCAATACCATCGTTAAATAAAGACTCGCCTTCTACCTGTACCGAAATACCTTCAGGGGCGCGTAATTGTTTAATAATTGCCAGTACAGCAATTGGATCGGTTGGGCTTATTAAGGCGCCAAAAAGTAAACAATAAATAAAAGGGACGGGCCAGCCAAGAGCAGCAAAAATATAAAAACTTAAATAGCCAATTAAAAAAGTAGAGACTACGGTAGAGAACAAAACTAAAGCGGTTATTTCCCATCGTTGTTTACGCAGTGCCAACAGGTTAATTTCTAAAGCACCTGCAAATAACAAAAATCCAAGCATGCCTTTTAAAAGCAATTCATTAAAATTAATACTGGCTACAATTTGCGTCATCTCTAATGCAGTTGTATCGCCTAATAACTTAACTGAAATAATTAATAACAACGATATAACAACCGAGCCTGTCGTTATAGCAATCGTTGTTTGCATTTTAAGAACATACTGGTTTGCATAAGCAATAAAAATTGCGATAGCAGAGAGAAAACAAATGAGATACCAAGCATTCATTGGCTAACCTTAAATTTATTTTAGAGAACAAAAAAGAGCGAATTAAACGAGCCGTATATTACTCCTGTGACTAGGCTGTGTCACAGTATTTATGGGGCTTTTAGCACTTTTTTTATGTCTTTAGGAGACATATAGTTAATGCAAATTTACTGGTGTTATTGCTTGTAATGAAGAGATTAATACAAAGTTGCCTAGGCAACGTAATGGCTAATTAATGCCGTTAATTGAATAAAGTAAACGTAACTATTGTGCGCGGCTAAAAGTGTAATTTAGTGTAAATATATGTATACAAATTGTGGGGTTGGTTTTTCCTGCATTTTTTAAGACACTCTAATTTCAATTGGCTTGCCCTTATAGCCAGGCTTACGTAAAATCTCGCTATTATTTTTTGTAAAGTGACTGGTATTATCAAACAGCTGTTTAGTGCAACCGGGCCGTTAGCGTTATCTTTAGATGGATACACGCCACGCCAACCTCAAATTGATATGGCCGTTGCCGTTAACGATGCATTAAAAAATAGCACGCAGTTAGTGGTTGAAGCGGGCACTGGTACAGGTAAAACGTTTGCCTATTTAGCGCCTGCCCTTAAATCTAAGGGTAAAACAATTATCTCAACAGGCTCTAAGGCCTTGCAAGAGCAGTTATACCACCGCGATTTACCTCAGCTAGTAAAAGCACTTAATGCATCTAAAAAAACCGCATTATTAAAAGGGCGCGCTAATTATCTGTGTACTTATAGGCTAAACCAACATGTAGCCCATGTACCAATAGACGATCCTGATGTAATGCATCAACTTGCTATGGTTGCAAAATTTGCCAGTGAAACACACTCGGGTGATTTAGCTGACTGTATTGGTATTGAAGAAGATGCCAAGGTACTGCCCTATGTTAATTCGACAGCCGATAATTGTTTAGGCAAAGAGTGTCCAGACTTTCAATCATGTTATATACGCAAAGCGCGTTTAAATGCAGCCGAAGCGGATGTAGTGGTTATAAACCATCATTTATTTTTTGCTGATATGGCAGTAAAAGACTCCGGTTTTGCAGAACTTATGCCCACTGCCGACGCTTATATTTTTGACGAAGCACACCAGCTTAGCGAAATTGCTAGTGATTACTTTGGTGAAAGTATTAGTACTAAAAAGCTGGTGGATTTAATTAACGATTTACGCGCTATTTACCGTGCAGAAATTCCCGATATGCTGCAACTTGGAAAAAGCCTTAATAAGCTAGAAACCAGTGTGGCTGATTTACGTTTACAGTTTGGTGTAGATGGAAGCCGAGGAGATTGGCGCGAAAAGCTCAGTGATAAATTAATTTGCGCAGCGCTGCATCGGGTAATTAGCGATTTAGACTTTGTTTATCAGGTATTAAAACTGTGCCTAGAGCGCAGTGATAAAATAGAGCATCCGTTTGAGCGCACTTTAGCGTTTAAAGGTCAGTTAGAGCGTGTTTTTGATACCGCACAAACGGGCTTTAGCTATTGGTACGAAACCACGCGGCGCTATTTAACGGTTAATATTACGCCACTTAATGTCTCTGCTAAATTTGCTCAAATGATGAAAGACACCGGCGCAGGGTTTGTATTTACCTCAGCCACGTTATCGGTTGATAATAAGCTCGATCACTTTAATGCAAGCTTAGGTATTACTCCTGCGCAAAGTATGATGGTTGATAGCCCCTTTGATTACCCTAATCAGGTGCTTTTATGCTTACCACGATATTTGCCTGAATCGCACGCAGAGAACATGCCTCATGCAATTATAAAATTAACCCTAGAGCTGATTAAATCGGCTAAAGGGCGTTGCTTTGTACTGTTTACAAGTTACCGAATGATGCATTTGGTGGCTGAGGGGTTAACCACACAAATGGACTACCCTGTTTATATGCAAGGGCAAATGTCTAAGCGTATAATACTGGAAAAATTTACGCGCCATGGTAATGCGGTATTGTTAGGTACTGCCTCGTTCTGGGAAGGGGTTGATGTACGTGGTAGCACGCTAAGCTGTGTTATTATCGACAAGTTACCTTTTGCAGCACCGGATGACCCATTACTGCAAGCCAAAATGCAAGATTGTCAAATGCAAGGCAAAGACCCGTTTGCTTATATACAGTTACCGCAAGCTGTTATTGCGCTCAAGCAGGGCGTGGGGCGTTTAATACGAGATAACAAAGATAAAGGCGTGCTTGTTATTTGCGACAACCGATTAGTAACGCGCCAATATGGCCAAGTATTTTTAAAAAGCTTACCGCCGATGCGTCGCACGCGAAGCTTAGAAGATGCAAACACATTTTTAAAACACATTAACTAGAGTACTAAAATGATTAAAAGTAATATTCTTGCCCTAGACGCTTCAACCGAAGCGTTATCTTTAGTTTTACACTTTGAGGGCCAAACATTTCATCATTTTGAAGAATGTCCACAGCAACATAGTCAAAAAATACTCCCTTTAGTTGATGAGCTTCTTAATAAAGCACAGTGTAAATTAAAAGACTTAGACGTTATTGGCTTTGGCCAAGGGCCAGGTAGCTTTACCGGTGTACGCATTAGTGTTGCTATTGCACAAGGGTTAGCTTATTCAGCCAATTTACCATTAGTGGGCGTATCAACCTTGGCAATTATGGCCCAGCAAGCGTACGAGCAAACGCAGGCACCAGTAGTGTATTCAGCTATAGATGCGCGCATGGGAGAAATTTATTTTGCCCAATACCAGGTAAATAACGCACGCATGGAGTTGGTAAATGAAGAGTGTGTCTTAAAACCAGAGTTATTAAGCAAAGAGCACATAAACAGTGAAGAGTTACACGCGATTGCCGTTGGCACGGGATTTAAAAGTTACCCTGATGCACTTAAAAACGTTAGCAATATAACCATAAATACAGCCATTACTTTGCCAGATGCTCGCTATATGCTTAGCCATGTAGACACGGCCTTTTTAAAGGGCGAGGTTGTTAAAGCAAGTGATGCGCAACCTAAATATGTGCGCGATACAGTAACATGGAAAAAACTACCGGGTCGCGAATAAGCACAAGAGTTGCAAATTGGGTGTTTTTAAATCATAATTTTTAATATGTTTATTGTTGGAAGTTATCTATGACTTTGCCAATTGGCGCTGGTTTTTTTACTGGAGATATTCCTGCAAAGGTTACCTCTACAAAAATTATACCCTCTAAACCACAAGGCTTAGCGGATGATAGCACCAGTCAAAAAACAAACACAGATTATGTAAAAACTAGTAAAGCGGGTGTAGAGCTTGCTAATCAATACTTTAGTCAAAACACTAGTAACGCAAAGTACAGCCAAACTATTTATGACCAACCAAGCCCAACTGTGAGTAAAGCAATTTCAACATATACAGAATTTGCAAATTTAGAGCGTCGCGCCGAAGTACAAGATTTAATAGGCGTCGATATATACGCTTAGCCCCAGTAACAGTAAAAAATAAAAAGCCCGAACACAGGTTCGGGCTTTTTGCGTAAGCTTATGGCTACTGTTTAATAAAGCCAATTAGTTTATCGGCAATATCTGTATTATTTTGAGCACCGTTAAAGTGTTCACTGCCTTTACCGTAGGCAAATACTTGTACATCTACAGCGGTGTGTCCGCCTGTTGTCCAACCAGTAAAGCTGGCCTCACTAATAATACTTTTAATGGCTAAATTAAGCGCTGTTTCGCCCATTTTTTTCGCTTGTTCAAGTTTTACTTTATTAGCCGGTGTATATTCAATACCTGTGTTGGCGCGCCAAATAGGCTCTAGGTCATCAGCAGCGAGTAATTGCTTTGTTAGCTCAACGGCTGTTGCTTTAACACCTTTAATAACTTCTGTATCCCACCTATATTGTCCGTGCGCACCGAGGGTTAACCCACCAGTTGAATGATCTGCAGTAACCACTAATAAAGTATCAGGGTTTTTATCAATATAGGCTTTTGCTTTTTCAATCGACTGTGCAAAGTCATCCATTTCGGCCATGGCACAGGCTACATCGTTAGCATGTCCACACCAATCAATTTGGCTGCCTTCAATCATTACAAAAAAGCCGTCTTTATTTTGGCCGTCGAGTAAATCAAATGCTTTAGCTGTTAGTTGCGTTAAGTGGTTTGAATTAGCATCAAGCGCAAACGGCAGGCCCATTGGGGCGTATAAGCCAAGTGCCGGTACTTGCGTGATCTGACCAAGGTTTTTTATATCATCGCTATATTGATAACCAGCTGCTTTAAATTCATCAACGAGGTTACGGTCTTCTCTAATAAAATACTGCGTACCGCCGCCTAGCATTAAATCAACAGGGAGTTTACCGGTAATTTTGTTATCTATGTATTCATTAGCAATCGCATCGTAATTTCGACGTGATTCGTTATGTGTAGCAAAACTTGCTGGGGTGGCATGGTTAATTTGCGAGGTCGCCACTAATGCTGTTGACATACCGCGTTCTTTTGCTATTTCTAACATGGTTTTAACAGGCTTTTTGTCAGTATCGACTGCAATAGCACCATTATAACTTTTATGGCCGCTACTCAGTGCGGTTGCACCTGCAGCACTGTCGGTAACATAAGTGTGATCGTCAGGGTAAGTACGCGCCATGCCTGTTAAAATAGTATCAAATACGGTTGTTTCAATCTGCTTGGTGGTTGGATCATCTTTAAAATAACGATAAGCGGTTGTATAGGCAGGACCCATCCCGTCACCAATCATATAAATTACATTTTTAGGTGCATCGCTTGCATAAACACTGGTAGATGCACATAAAAGCGCTAATAAGCTAAGTTGGTTTTTCATTTTTATCCCTATGAATGTGCTGTTTAAATAGCACCACAATTGTATATGGTTACGGCGTGTTGAATTTGCAGCATAAATACCAAACATGCGCTGCCCAAAAATTCTATCTAAGGCGATTAAGTTTTTGCTAGGTTTTTACTCCGTCCACAAGGTTACAAACCTCGTACCAGGATTTAACCGCCCGTAGATTGAACAAATTTCAATCCACAAAGTTCAATACGCCCTCGTATAATAATGAAATGAAGTAAGAATAAAAAGCAAAGTATATAAACAGGTTTGGCTAATTGTCACTAAAACAATACAGCCATTTTTTTAGGTTATGTTAATTATAGTGTAATGAATATAGTGGTATACATTACCTACCTGAAGAGTATTTAAGCTCTGTTTGTAATTATTTATTGAATTAATGAAACTTAAAATATTTTAACTTGTTGAAATTAAATACATAATTAAAATTCAAAAGTTAACCTTACAAATAAAGTGGTCTTTATAAATATAAAAAATATATAAACTTTTGGTATTAGAGGTCTGACAACTAGTATGTTATAAATAATGTCGCACGTTAAAAAGAGGTGTCTGTTGCAGCCATTTGAAATAAAAACAAGAAATATAACATTGCGTGGCTTACAAAAAGGCACTGGCGATGAGCTGGTTATAGCCTTGCATGGGTGGCTAGATAACAGTAATAGTTTTACACCTATGTTGGGTCAGGTTAATCCGCAGCATACTTGGTATTGTGTTGACTTTGCTGGGCATGGGCTATCTGATTGGCGCGCACAGGACGCTCATTATTATTTTGTTGATTATATTGACGATGTGTACCAACTTATAAAAAGCTTAGGGGCAAAAAAGGTACATTTAGTCGGCCATTCAATGGGCGCAATGGTGGCAGGTTTATTTGCAAGTTGTTTTAGTGAGTATGTGCATTCAGTTACCTTTATTGAAGGGATTGGCTGTGTTACAACCCCCAGTGATGAAGTATGTGAGCAATTAAAAGGGGCGATACTTAACAGAGAGCGCGCCTACAATAAAAAAAAGCGCGTTTATAAATCGCAATCAGCGATTATCGAAGCGCGTGCAAATACAACAGATTTAAATAACGAGCTGATCACCTTATTGATGAGTCGTAATATTAAGCAAAGTGAACTAGGGTGTGAGTTAACAACAGACCCTAAGCTTAAAAATCACTCAGGTTTTAGGTTTGATGAAGCGCAATGTATTGGTGCAATAAAACAATTAATTGCACCAAGCCAATTAATTTTAGGTAACCAAGGTTATTCGTTTGTAAAACAAAATTTGGCCAAGTATATTAGCTATTACAACAACTTGAAGGTAATTAATGTAGATGGCGGGCATCATTGCCATATGCAAAGCAGTGGGTTATGTTTTGAGCATATTCAAGCCTTTATGCTGAAAAATGGTGCATGTTAATTGTAAATTAGCGCCAAATGTGGGATTATTCCTGCATTAGAGTATTTGCTCAATTGTTAAAGTGCCTTACTTAGATTAAGGTTAATAAAAATATAATTATAAACAGGGGCTAAGAGTGGAAAAAATCTGGCTTAAGCGCTACCCAGAAGGTATGCCTGAAACAATCGATCCTGAGCATTACAACTCGTTACTCGAAGTGTTCGAAAAAAGTTTTACCGATTACAAAGATTTACCTGCATTTACGAATATGGGTAAAACATTATCGTATGATGAAATAGATACAGCGACACAACGTGTTGCCTCGTATATTCAAAATGATTTAGGTCTTAAAAAAGGCGACAAAGTTGCCGTAATGATGCCTAACTTATTACAAACGCCTATCGCTATTTTAGGTATTTTACGTGCAGGTTGTGTGGTGGTTAACGTAAACCCACTTTACACAGTACGAGAGCTTGAGCATCAATTAAAAGACTCTGACGCGTCAGCTATTTTTATATTGGCTAATTTTGCAGACACGCTTGAAAAAGCACTTGCAAAAACGGATGTAAAACACATTGTTGTTACCCAAGTGGGCGACATGGTGGGTGGTATTAAAAAGCATATCGTTAATTTTGTGGTTAAATACATAAAAAAAATGGTACCCAGCTACAACCTGCCAAATACAATTAAGTTTTCAGATGTGTTAGCAGGTGACCCTGCAAAGTATACGCGTCCAGAAATGAGCTTATCTGATCTGGCCTTTTTACAATACACGGGTGGTACAACCGGCGTATCTAAAGGGGCGATGTTAAGTCATGGCAACATGGTTGGTAACCTTGAGCAAGTATCGGGCTGTTTAGATAAAGTATTAGACCGTGGTACTGAAGTTGTTGTTACTGCATTACCGCTTTACCATATATTTGCGTTAACGGCTAACTGCTTAACGTTTATGAAATACGGTGGTTTGAATGTATTAATTACAAACCCACGTGACATGCCAGCATTTGTTAAAGAGCTTAATCAGCATAAATTTACTGCTATTACCGGTGTAAATACCCTGTTTAACGGGTTACTTAATACACCAGGGTTTGCAGAGCTTGATTTTAGTCATTTAAAAATGTCATTAGGTGGCGGTATGGCGGTACAACGTCCTGTAGCTGAAAAATGGCAAAAAGTAACTAATTCTAAATTGATGGAAGGTTACGGTTTAACTGAGTGTGCACCGCTTGTAACTGTAAGCCCGTACGATTTAGAAGCTTATAATGGCTCTATTGGTTTACCTGCTCCTAATACCGAAATTAAGCTAATGCTTGAAAACGGAGAAGAAGCGGCAAAAGGTGAACCCGGTGAGCTATGGGTTAAAGGCCCACAAGTTATGCTAGGTTACTATAACCGCCCAGATGCAACTTCAGAATGTTTGCAAGATGGCTGGTTTGCTACCGGCGATATTGCCACATACGACGATGAAGGTTTCTTCTATATTGTTGACCGCAAAAAAGACATGATCATTGTATCGGGCTTTAATGTGTTCCCAAATGAGATAGAAGAAGTGGTTGCCATGCACGACGGCGTACTAGAAGTAGCGGCTATTGGTATTCCGCACGATGTAAGTGGCGAACAAGTTAAAGTTTTTGTTGTTAAAAAAGACCCTTCTTTAACTGAAAAAGATATAATAAATCACTGTCGTGATAATTTAACTAATTATAAGGTGCCTAAACTCGTTGAGTTTAAGGATGAGTTACCTAAAACAAATGTAGGTAAAATTCTCAGAAGAGCCCTAAAAGATTAGTAAACTATAAAAAAGCCGGCATTAGCCGGCTTTTTTATTGTAGGAGATTAAGTGCAATACCAATTGATCGAAACACAAAATCAACTCAATACCTTTGTTGAGCAAATAAAAAACAAGCCTATTTTAGCCATAGACACAGAGTTTATGCGCCGCCGTACTTTGTACCCTGAAGTTGCACTTATTCAAGTATATGATGGTGAGCATCTCGCCCTTATAGATCCACTTGCCGAACTCTCGTTATTTGAATTTTGGCAAATATTACAAGATCCATCAGTACTGAAAGTGTTGCATTCACCCTCAGAAGATATTGAAGTATTTCAAAAGTATGCAGGCTTTGTACCTGCTCCATTGTTTGATACACAATTTGCTCTTCAGCTTTTAGGCGAAGGCAACTGTATGGGCTTTGCGTTAATGGTAAAAGAGCTATTAGGCATAGAAATAGACAAAAGTGAATCGCGAACTAATTGGCTACAGCGCCCATTAACTAAAAAGCAGCTCGATTATGCAGCCGCTGATACGTTTCATTTACTGCCTTGTTTTGAACTAATAATAGAGCGTATAAATAAAGCTGAGTTATTTGATATTGTCATAAATGAGAGCGAGTTAATTGCAAATAAACGCGCCTTTCAAACCCCAGATGAGCTGCTTTACAAAGATATAAAAAACGCATGGCAACTAAAACCGCACGAGCTCGCGGTATTAAAAGAATTAGCTGTATGGCGTCGTAATAAAGCTATTCGTAAAAATTTAGCGCTTAACTTTGTGCTTAAAGAGCACAACATGACGGAAATTGCTAAACGTGGGCCTTCGAGCTTAAATACGCTAAGACAAATTCCGGGTGTTGAGTCGATGGAAGTAAACCGCTCTGGGGTCGAAATACTAAAGTGTATTGAAAAGGCCAAAGCACTCCCGGTTGATGAGCATCCGCCTGTGCTTAAACGTTTAATTGATTTTCCGGCTTATAAAAAAGTAGCTAAAGATATTAAACAAAAAATTACGAAAGTGGCAAAAGAGCTGGGTATACCAGAGGATGTAATGGCCTCTAAAAAGCAAATTAATCAGCTTATTAGCTGGAATTGGAAACTCACCGATGAGCAAAAGCTAAATCATATTAAACCTGATTTACTTAATTCTTGGCGCTACAGTTTTGTTAAAGACGCACTTAAAGAGTGGGATAATTAAACCCACTTTCTAAGCTAACAGGCTATGTTATACCAATTCGCAATAATATTTAATCATTTTTAGGGGCTAAACGTGTCGCTATCTGCGTTAAAAAATTCTCATTTAGAACAACTAAATAGCGATTTTTTTGCCTTGCTATCAACACGTTTTTTCATCCTCAAAATAGATCACTTAATTTTGCGAATTGGTATTAAAAATCGGGTGCTACGCTGAACGTTAAACGCTTATGTGTAATGGGGTGATCTAGCGCCAAATACTCGGCATGTAAGTATAACCTGTTGGCTTTTTTACCGTAATGTGTGTCACCAATAATAGGCATATTCAGCCCTAAGTGATGAGCGCAGTGTACCCTTAACTGGTGAGTGCGTCCTGTTTTAGGGTAGAGCTGTAGACGTGTAATATTGTTTTTACGTTCAAGTACCTGCCATGTAGTAAGTGCGGGTTTGCCGTTTTTATAACAAACAAGCTGGCGTGGCTTATCGTCAAAATCAAGTCGCAATGGCAGCTCTATCTTGCCACTGTCCTTGGGCACAATACCATCAACCAGCGCAATGTAACGTTTATCAATGGTGCGGGCAATAAATTGCTTTTGTAGTGCTTTGTGGGCTCGTTTATTGAGCGCTACCACTAATAAACCTGATGTAGACATATCTAGTCTGTGCACAATTAACGGGCCTATAGCGTGTGGAAATTGCGTTTGAATACGTAAATACACAGAATCTTCAATATTGACACCTGGTACAGATAAAAACTCGCTGGGTTTGTTTACAATAACAATATCATCGTCTTGATAGACTATCGGCAGCGTTTTACCTTCAGCAGGGTTAACGAGTAGCGGGTTATCTTCTATGCTGAGGCCTTTTAACATGTGCGATAAAATAGGTTGGCACTTACTGTAGCAAGAAGGGTAATAGTTTTTATGTTGGCGTATTGCCGATTTAGGTGCGGGCCCCCACCAAAACTCAGCCATAGCCACTGGCTTTAAATTATTAAGATAAGCGTATTGTAATAGCTTGGGCGCAGCGCAATCTCCAGCACCTGATGGCGGAGTATGCTCTGGCAATGCTGTAAATATGGCATTGAGATCTTTAACTTCATGCTCTGCATTTAAAAACTGGTACTGCGCAAACACTCGCTTTTGTAGGTTTTTAGATAAAACTTTACGGCGCTTTTTTAACTGTTTTATTTCGTCGTGTAGGGCATTAAGCGCCTGCTGTTGCTGAGTTATTTTATCATGCCAGTGATCTTTTATGCTTTGATAGTATTTTTTATCTTCTATGCTTTGTTTGGCCAGTTCATTCAAGCTTGCTTGTTGCTCAGGCGTTATTGCTTGGCTGTGCTCAATTGCAAGTGCACTGCGCGCCTTTTTACGTGTTTTTCTATTGGCTTGCATTACGCTTTGTTGAGCGTGTAACTGTTGCACAAACGCGGCTTTATCGGCATTTAATGACGCTGTTAATTTATTCAATGTACTTGCATTTTCTAGGGCATGTATTTGCGCATTTATCTCGTTAATTATTTTACTTTCTTTTAAATAACCCACATCTTCAAGTGCCATTGTAGATACATTAGGCACGCATTTTATATCTGTATTTAAATTTTCGAGCTGGCCTGAATACGCCGCTAAAAAGCCAAGTTGTTGTTGCTGGTTTTTTACAACCAGTACACCAAACATTTTGCCATCATTCGTTGCTGTATTGCTGCTGTCATTTTCGTTATACGGTAAATGCGTTTCAAGTTGCTGCTGCAATTGTGTTGCGGCTAAAACAGATAACGGATGAGGCTGGTAGTAAAACGGAAACGTAAATTTATCTGGAAGCGGTATAGAATCTACAGAGCAATCAAATAAAGTAAAACAAGAAGCGTGATTTAACATAGCAAAGTAATAGCAGGCATAAAGCAAAGTAATGGGCCCATAATAACATATTCACTTAAGGGGTACTTGCTTAATCCTCTGCGGTTATTAAACCGCGCTTAGCTAAAAAGCGCACTAATAATAGTGTTAGGTTTTCTCTGCGTGCATTATTTGGCCATACAGCATAGTAACCAAGCGGCTTGAGTTGCCAGTTAGGTAAAATGTGAATGAACTCTTCTCGTGCTAATTGTTTTTTTACTAGGTTTTCGGGCAATATGCCTAGACCCAAGTTTTCAGATACAAAGTGACTTATTGCAAGCGCACTATTTACATTTACGCGCGACTTTTCACAAATACACACCACTTCGCCATTTGGAGAGGTAAAATCTACAGTGCTGCCGCGCATACTAAAATGAACCCAATCCCATTGTTTTAAATCGTTTGGATGCGTAGGGGGTTGATGTTTACTCGCGTACTTACTTGAGGCAACTAAAAAGCGTTTACTCTCTCCAATTTTACGCGCCATGAGTGAGCTGTCTTCTAGCCAGCCAACTCGAATACTTAAATCGAGTCCTTCATCCATTATATTTATTACTTGGTCTGTGTAATTAAGAGACAAGTTCACTTTTGGGTAGGTTTGCACAAATTCTGCTATCGCGGCTGAAATTTCGGAGCTTGCTAAAAAGGCGGGCAGCGATATTTTTAAAGACCCTATAGGCTCATCACCCACAGAGTTAATTTCGTTCAAACCTGCCTCTGCGTGTTTTGTTATGTTTTCTACGTGGGCGTAAAATTTTTCACCTTCAGGGGTAAGCGACAATTTACGGGTTGTTCTATGTAATAAAGTGACGCCTAAAAACTGTTCTAAGTCAGAAACACTATGGCTAACACGTGAAGGTGCTATGCCAAGCTCCTTAGCTGCAATACGAAATGAACCGCCAGCAACCACTTTGGGAAAAATAGCCATGTGTCGTAAATAGTTAATCATTGTTCTGAAAGTCGGAATTGTATTGTGCCGTTATTGTATCTATTCGCTTGTGAATCGAAAAGTTATATTAGCTGCGAATTCAACATTAGCCTTACAGCCCAATAATTTGGTTGTTAAAAAAAACAGGAATAACAATGAACACATTACAAAAAACTATAGTTGCCGCAATTGCTTTAGCGTGTACCACACCTACTTTAGCTAGTGCAGAGGGGTTTTATTGAACTGCACATGTAGGCTATAGTTCGCAAGCAAATGACTCTCAAGCTATTGGTAACAATATTGCCGTAGATAGTGATTTTCCATCTGAATTTGATGCCGGTGAGGGCAGTGTAGGCAGTATTGGTTTAGGTTATCAGTTCAATCCTCAGTTTAGAGTAGAGGCGCGTATTAGCTATCATGATACCGATTATAGCGATACAAAAGTAGGTGTGGGTGCACGTGAAGGTGAGCAGTATGTATTAAAGGGGGATTTAAAAACCACCACTTATACAATTGAAGGCTTTTACGGTTTTGATAACAGCACCGCGTTTACGCCTTATATTAAAGCGGGTTTGGGGCTTGCCGATAACAGCTATTCTGCAAAATTAGGTGGTGCAGGCATTAGCGCTTTTGACGCATTCGATGGAAATGTTGATGGCTATTACGATGCGTATGCTGATAACGATTCAACTGAATTTACATGGAATATTGGTGCAGGGGTTAACTATCAAATAACTAAAACTATGTCGTTATACACTGAGTATCAATACATTGAATTTGGTGATGTGCAAACGGGGCAAGATGCATTTACCGATGGCTTTAAAATTGACAGTGCAGCAAGCCATGAGTTTTTACTTGGTTTACGTGTAAACTTTTAAATTTAAAACACAACACAATGCACCACATACGTGTAGTGAGTGTGCAAAGCAAAAAGCGGCATTTAAAATGCCGCTTTTAGTTGTGCTACTTTTTTTCTTCGTCAGGTAATGTCACGTTGAGCTCAAGTACCGCTAAATCATCTTCGTTTTGATCAAACTGTACCTGCACTGCATCAGTGTTTACATTTACGTACTTACGGATCACATCTAAAATATCTTGTTTTAATTGTGGTAAGTAATCCGGTGTTCCGCGTTGCGAACGCTCGTGCGCGACAATGATCTGCAATCGCTCTTTTGCTAATGACGCGCTATTTTTCTTTTCTGAGCGGAAGTAGTCAAGTAAAGACACATTAACCTCCAAAAATCCGTTTAAATAAGCCTTTTTTCTCAACATCTAAGAAGCGAAAATCGACTGTTTCACCGAGTAAGCGATTGATTGCATCAGCGTATGCTTGCCCTGCATCTGAATCACCATCAAGTATTACTGGCTGGCCTGAATTAGACGCACTTAATACCGCTTGCGACTCAGGAATAACACCAAGTAAAGGAATCGATAGAATATCTTTAACATCTTCTACCGATAACATTTCACCTTTTTCAACTCGATCAGGGTTGTAGCGTGTTAATAATAGGTGCTCTTTAATATTTTCTAGGCCTTCTTCAGCACGTTTTGATTTGCTGTGTAAAATACCTAAAATTCTGTCTGAATCTCGCACCGAAGATACTTCAGGGTTTGTTGTTACAATTGCTTCATCAGCAAAGTACATCGCCATCATTGCACCGGCTTCAATACCTGCAGGTGAATCACACACAATGTAGTCAAAGTCTTCTTTTAGTTCGTTTAAAACGCGCTCTACGCCTTCACGGGTAAGGGCGTCTTTATCACGTGTTTGTGATGCGGGTAGTAAAAATAATTTTTCAACGCGTTTATCTTTAATAAGCGCTTGATTTAGGTTGGCTTCGCCGTTTATTACGTTTACAAAATCGTATACTACGCGGCGCTCACACCCCATAATTAAATCTAGATTACGTAAGCCAATATCAAAATCGATAATAACTGTTTTATAGCCTTTTAAAGCTAAACCGGTGCCTATTGCAGCACTTGATGTTGTTTTACCAACACCGCCTTTACCAGAGGTAACGACAATTACTTTTGCCATGAGATTTATCCTTTAACCAAAGCTGAAATTTCTAATGATTCGTTTTTTTGTTGTATTTGTACTGCATTGCCCCAGTGCTCACCTTGTAATGAGTCGCTGATCCAGTAATTGCCATCAATTGAAACCAATTCGGCTTCGAGCTTTTGGCAATAAATGCAGGCGTCTTTAATCCCTTTTGCACCTGCAATAGCACGCCCGCGTAAGGTGCCATAAATATGCACATTACCATCGGCTATTACTTCTGCACCATGGCTAACTGCACCAAGTACAATTAAGTCTCTGTCTTTTGCATAAACTTGCTGCCCTGAGCGTACCGTGCCATTAATTACTTGCGCAGGTAAGTACACGTTTTTTTCAACAATAGAGGTATTTGGCGCCTCTTGTTTAACGGGTGCACTTTTAGCATCTTGCGAGTAATTTAGTACAGAAAGGCCAGCGGCTTTAGCTTGCGTGTGTTGCTCATCTGAGCCATTACAAACACCTACAGCATTAAAGCTCATACGCTCAATGAGAGATTTTAAATGTACAAAATCAAGTGAGCTGTTTTTAATTTCTTCTAAATTAACAACAATAGGCGCTCCTTCAAAAAAACGAGGAGCTTGGGCTATTTTTACATACAACTGTTCTGCTAGAAGGGCGATATCAGTGCTATAAAGATGCAATACTGACAACGTGAAAAGGTTCCCTTTTAGCTCAAAAATTTGTTCCGACATACACGCTCAATTGATTTGTCTGATTAGAAATTAATTTTAGATAAACGTAGGCTGAATAAGGCCTTTAATGAAATTTCTAATCTAATTTTTCTAACTTATTATTACTCTCATGTTATAGTGTGCGGCAATGTTAAGCAAGATTAAATAGGGCCATTATGCTCACTGCGGTATATAAAAGTAAGAAAAAAGCGGATACCTTCTTATTTGTTGAAAAAAGAGATGATTTTAGTAAAGTGCCTGAACCTTTACTGGCTATGTTTGGTCAACCTATTTATGTAATGATTATCAATTTAGCAAAGCGTGATCATTTAGGCGGTGCCGACCTTGAAACAGTAAAAGCAGCGTTAGCTGACCCAGACAAGGGTTACTATTTGCAAATTCCACCGCCGGAAGAAAATTTACTTAGCCAATTACGAAAAGAAAACGGAGTTGATAGTGATTAAAAAGTTAGCCGTAATTTTATGCTCAGTGTGTTTAAGTGGCTCTGTAGTTGCTAAAACGCAGGCCGAATTTCAAACTTATTTAAGTGACTTAAAACAAGAGGCCATTGCAAAAGGGTACGATAGCAAGTTAATTGACGATGCATTTGCGACTGCCTCATACAAAGAAAAAGTAGTATCGGCTGATAAAAACCAGCCAGAGGTTAAAGAAACCCTCGAAACCTACTTACCAAAACGTGTACCGCAATGGAAAATTGATCGTGCACGTAAACTCTACGCAGAAAATAAAGATGTACTTGAACAAGTTGCAAAAGAGTTTGGCGTACAAGCACGCTTTATAGTGGCACTATGGGGCCTTGAAAGTAACTTTGGCACAATACAAGGTGGCCATAATGTTATTTCATCGCTAGTGACGCTTGCCTTTGATGGTCGTCGTGAAGCACTTTATAAGCGCCAGCTTTGGGCAGCATTAGATATTTTAAAGTCAGGCCATATTACGCTTGATAAATTTAAAGGCTCTTGGGCTGGAGCAATGGGGCAAACTCAGTTTATGCCTACCTCTTTTAACGCCTACGCTGTTGATTACAATAACGACGGCCGTAAAGATATTTGGACCACAAAAGAGGATGCATTTGCATCGATTGCCAATTATTTAAAACAAGAAGGTTGGAATGACTCACTAACTTGGGGTCGCCAGGTAAAATTACCTGAAAATTTTGACAGTAAATACGTGCTAAAACGTGGCACTAAAACACGTAAGCAATGGTTAGAATATTGGAACGACTCAGAGCGCTCGCTTGCAGACTGGCAGGCTCTGGGTGTTCGCAAAGCTGACGGCTCTGACTTACCTAATGTTGATGTACGCGCTGCACTGGTAATGCCTGATGACATTAATGGGCGTATGTACTTAGCGTACGATAACTACAAAGTGTTTATGCACTGGAACCGCTCATATTACTTTGCCACCAGCGTGGGCTATCTATCAGATAGAATTGGTTATCCAAAAATATAATTTACACGCTGTTGTGTAATAAAAAAGCCGCTATGCGGCTTTTTTTATTTGTTTAATCATGTTCTTTTTTAAATATTTTATCTTTTAAATCGATAACCTTGCCAATTCCTGAACCAAGCTTCATTAGCTTATTAAGCTGCTCTGGGCTTAAGCGTTGTAACTCTGAAGACCATTTAGTAACCGTTTCGAGTAGGTTGTGGATTTCGCCCATTTGCTTTTGTGCATAGCGCTCTTCTTCGTTGTTTGCTTCGTCTAAAAGGTTATCACGCAGCAAACTTAGGGTAGGGTCTATTTCACGCTTTTTACGCTCTTCAAATACGCGATTAGCCATATCCCAAATTTCACCCGCTGGGGCGTAATATTCTTTACGATCACCAGGGATATGATGCACTTTAATTAATTGCCATGACTGGAGCTCTTTAATTCCCATGCTTACATTGCCACGCGAGATACTTAGCGCATCGGCAATCTCATTTGCGGTCATGGGCTCTTTGGTGATGATCAGCAAACCGCACATTTGGCCAATCGTACGATTGAAACCCCAACGGCTGCCCATTTCACCACAGTGCATAACAAAGGCTAAGTTTTTTTCAGATAGACTCATAGCTTTTTAAGTTTCAGTAAATTCAGAAAGTAATGCTAGCATGCTGATTTTGGATAGCAAGATTTTAGCTACTTTATAAATCGATTATAAAGACTAAAGTATGATTTAGATTAATATTTGCACATCTATATTGGGATATGTTGTACACACAACAATACATAAATAAATCCTTTTTTTATTTTTTTCAATTACGATGGAATGACTATGAAAGCTGCAATAAATACTCAGTATAAAGGTAAATTACAAATAACAGACCTTCCTAAACCAGAGGTGGGTATTAATGATGTGTTAGTTAAAATAGCGGCTTGTGGTGTTTGCCACACCGATTTACACGCATGTCATGGCGACTGGCCTGAAAAACCCAAAATGCCGTTAGTACCCGGGCACGAAGGTGTGGGTATTATTGAAGAAGTCGGCAGTAACATAAAGCATTTATCAGTTGGTGATAGAGTAGGTGTACCATGGCTTTATAGTGCCTGCGGACATTGTGAATTTTGTTTAGAAGGTAAAGAAACCCTCTGTTTATCTCAACATAATACAGGCTACTCAATTGACGGTGGTTATGCAGAGTATTGTTTAGCTCATGGCGATTACGTTATAAAAATTCCTGATGGTTTAGGTTTTGCTGAGGCTGCACCATTATTTTGTGCAGGTGTTACTACGTATAAAGCATTAAAAGTT
This sequence comes from Pseudoalteromonas sp. GABNS16E, assembly GCF_028598715.1. Taxonomy (NCBI): domain Bacteria; kingdom Pseudomonadati; phylum Pseudomonadota; class Gammaproteobacteria; order Alteromonadales; family Pseudoalteromonadaceae; genus Pseudoalteromonas; species Pseudoalteromonas sp. GABNS16E. The sequence continues at coordinate 56,933 of NZ_JAQREZ010000013.1, read as the reverse complement.
TCAGGCGCAAAACCGGGCAATTGGGTCGCTATTGTGGGTGTAGGTGGGCTTGGTCATTTAGCCGTGCAATACGCAAAAGCTATGGGCTTTAATGTTATAGCTGTTGATACGGGAGAGTCTAAATTGGCTCTAGCAAAAGAGTTGGGAGCCGATATAACACTTGATTTTAAACATGTTATACCGAGTGAAGCAATATTTGAGCAAGTAGGTGGTGCACACGCGGTTGTGTGTACCGCTGTATCTAAACCAGGTTTTGAACAAGCTTATAAAAGTGTACGCCGTGGTGGTAAGTGTGTATTAGTCGGTTTACCTCCAGAGGATATGCCGCTACCTATTTTTGATACCGTACTTAATGGCGTCTCGGTAGTCGGTTCCATTGTTGGTACACGTAAGGATTTACAAGAATGTTTAGAGTTTGCAGCTCAAGGTAAAGTAAAAGCCATTATTGAAGAAAAACGGTTAGAGGATATTAACGAAATTTTTGATGATATGCTTAAAGGTGAAATTAACGGCCGAATTGTTGTTACTATTTAATTAAATAGCTACAGCAAAAAAGCACGGTTTGGAAAAAACAAAACCGTGCTTTTTAAACATCTAAACTATTAAAGTGTGTAGCTAAAACTTAGTTTTGCATTACGCTCTTCGCCTGGCATACCACCTAAAAACATGGCTTTAGAGTAGTACTTTTTATTAAACAAATTGTTTAAATTAAGCTGCATGTGCCACTTATCAGTGGTGTACGAAACTGCTGCGTCGTACACCGTATAGCTTGGTACATAGCCATCAGGAATACTAAACGAGCTAGAGTTTGTGCTTCTGTTATCTACAAAAGTAATACCGCCACTTATGTTAACAGCCTCAGGTAGGTTAAACATATCGGCGTAGTAGGTAACCCACGTACTTGCCGTTACATACGGTACGCCTTTTTGGCGTGTATCGTAACTGCTGCTATTTGGGTTAGATTTATCGCGGGCATCTTGGTATACGCCGTTTACATTTACTTTCCATTGCTCGTTTAAGTGCGCATTTAAATCGAGTTCAACGCCTTTGGTTTGCTCTTCACCATCGTAGTAGCTCTCTACTACATCAGGTCCAGACACACCGGCTTCATACAGTGGGTTTGTGTATTCAAGGTTTGTACGCGCGCTTTCAAATACCACCAGTGATGCTAAAAGCTGATCATCAAATGCTTTAAATCTAAAGCCTAAATCGTTACTGATAGACTCAGAGTCTTCACGGTCAGCCTCCGTACCTGCTACTGAGCCTAATACACTGTAGGCAGTACGGCCTTTAGCGTGGTTAATAAACACGGAAAAGTTTTCAGTAGGCTGATACGTTGCGCCTAAGTTATAAGTTAAGCCACTGTCTGATGTGTTTGCTTCAGGCGTTGGCTCAGCGCGGCTTGAGCTATAACGCTCATCTACACCATAGTGCTCATATGTTTGCTTAATGCGATTATAAGCAACACCAACTCGAGTTATAAGCTGCTCAGTAATATAGCCTACGTGCTGAATACCTAAGCCCCACGCTTGTACTTTTTTATTGTAGTCACTGGTTTTTAGCGGGTCGTAGTCATCAAAACTACCTGTTGGCCAATTTGGCGAGCGCATATCATAAATATATGGCAGCGTGCCTTGATACAGTACATTTCCTTCGCTGTCGTAAATAACTTTGTCTGCATCGTAAATAGAATACTGTTTAAAGCGAATGTCTCTGTCTTCGTAGTTTGCATTAACAAGTAATTCGTTATCCACGTCGCCTAACATAAAGTCATAGCGTAAATCTAAGAAATACTGCCATGACTTTTCATCAGCTTCTACTTGGCGGTATTCTTGGCGTCGCGCTGCAAACGGGTAAAGCACACCTTCTTCAACTAACGGGGCACGCGGGTCGTTATTTATAATGCCATCGCGTGTTGAATACACATAATTAAACGCACCAGTTTGACGAGCAAAGCTTGATGTGTAGTTACGGTACTGTAACTGCTGATTTAAAAATAAATCATCTGTAATAAAGTAATTATGGGTTAGCTTAAAGCGAAGCTCTTCACCTTTATTATCATCCGCCATAGGAGAGATAATACCGTTAGTACCAAAATCATACGGGGTAAGGCCATCGGTTGATGAAAGCGAATCTGCCAATTGTGTTTGTTGAGCCGCAGTTAATTGAACACCATCACCAGATGGGTCATTTACTAAATCTGCGCCAGTTACTTCACCTGCAGTTAAACCATTGGCGGTTTCTGCATTATAAATTCGAATAGGGTGGCCAATAGAATCTACTGCAATTGAGTCTTTAATATAGGCAGCAGAGAGCATGATATCTTGCTTGTCACTTAGTATGTATTTAAGCGAGGTATAAATTTCGTCGCGGTCTTCTTTTAAATCACGAAAGCCATCGCTTGAGGCCGTTTTAGCCATTACGCGATACGCTAGGTCATCGGTAATCGCATTGGTGCTATCAAAGGCAAGTGAATAACTATCCCATTGGCCAAGTTCGGCAGATATTTTATGTTTTTCTTCAAACTCAGGCTTTTTTTCAATCAGATTTATAACACCACCAGCACTGCCTATACCATATAAACCGGTAGCAGGGCCTTTAAGTACTTCAACCGACTCAACATTAGTGAGTGAACGAGTTGGGTTAAATGTATTACCTAAGCCTGCACCGCCATACATACCATCGTAAGTGTAATTAGCATCAAGACCACGAATGACTAAATTGTCGCCTATACCGTAGTTATTACCAGCTTGAGTTAAACCACTTACATTACGTACAAGCTCTTGTAGGCTGTCTACACCTTGTGACTCTATAAGTTCACGGTCAATAATAACAACCGGTGCCGGTGTTTCCATTAACGACATGTCTGATTTAGTTGCAAGGCCTGAGCTCATTACAACTTGGTTTTGCTTTTCGTAAACGCTGATGCGCTCAATGTCTTTTTCAGCCGTTGTTGCAGCAACCGCTAATGATGCGTTTAAACACGCAAGTGTAACAAGAGAGTATTTGAACTTTTTCATATTGATAATTATTCGCATTCCATGAAGTGTGCGAATAGTAATAGTTATTATTCGTTAAGTGAATAAAAAATTCTAAAAAAGTGAAATTAATTGCGTAGTAGGTGAGTTATTGTTCTAAAAAGTAAATTTAAGGTTAAATTAATGCGGTAAATAAAAAAGCATGAAAGTGTAAGCTTTCATGCTTTTGTAAAATAATACATTAATTAATGACTATTTTTTATAAACAACGCCTGCTTTCATAACAAAAGGAATGCGCTCAAGCACAGAGATATTTTTAAGTGGATTACCTTTTACGGCAATAATGTCGGCTGCAAACCCTGTTTTTAGCTGACCCAATTTATTATCCATTTTTAATAGCTTTGCACCGTTAATGGTGGCAGCCTGTATTGCTTGTAATTCGCTCATGCCAAATTTAACCATACGGCTAAATTGTTTGGCGTTATCGCCATGAGGGTAAATAGCAGCATCGGTACCAAATACCATATTTACACCTGCTTTTACTGCGCGGTTAAAGCTGTCGCGTTGCTTTTTAGACACTTGACGTTCTTTATTGAGGTTTTCTTCATTTACCCCATTTTGCTCACCAAAGCTCAGTGTGTATTCTGTATTATAAATGTCCATTGATAACCACGTGCCATGTTTTTTAGCAAGTGCGATGGCTTCATCATCTAAAAAGCTGGCATGTTCAATACTATCTACGCCGGCTTTTATAGCTGTTTTAATACCACTTGTGCCATGTGCGTGAGCGGCTACAGGTAAATCACGCATGTGGGCTTCATCTACAATGGCTTTCATTTCTTCAAATGAATATTGCTGTACACCCACTTTTGTACCTTTAGAAAAAACGCCCCCCGTGGCGCAAAACTTAATGGCATTAGCGCCATACTTTATGTTTTCTCGTACTTTTACACGTGCAGCCCATGGGCCATCGGCTACACCTGTTGAAGTGTATTTTAGCTCTGGTGGTAAACGGTTATTATCGCAATGTCCGCCTGTGATCCCAAGCGAAGGGCCAGCTGCCCAAATACGCGGGCCTACAATATCTCCGGCGTTAATACCATCACGCACTGCAATCACGCTATAGCCCTCGGCTCCTACATTTCTGAGGGTAGTGAAACCAGCAAGCAATGTTTTTTTAGCAAAGTGCGCGGCTTTAATGGCCATGCGCGGTACCGACTGACTTAAACGCTCACTTCGAGATACCGTAGGGTCGCTGGTCAAATGTACATGCATATCCATAAGGCCCGGCATTAAAGTGAGCTCGGGTAAATCAATATGCTGATCGTTTTTGCTCATGCTCGGCTTTTTGTTTTGTGTAACATCAGTGATCACCCCATTATCAATGGTGATCAGCGGCGATTGAATAACCTCGCCAGTTTGTACATCTACCATGGCTTTAGCTGATATATAAGTAAGGGCTTGCGCGTTAAAGCTTCCTAAACACATAAGTGCAACGGAGGCGCTGAGTAGCTTTTTTTTCATTGTTTTTTCTTCTGGTGGCGGTTTAATTAATTGAAATGTAACAACCTAATATAAAAGTGTAAATATAATAGGTTAATCGCCACTTATCGTAATTTCTTTATTAACGCAGGTTAAATGCGCATAATCGGCTGACGATACTAAAAAGGATTACCATGAAATCAATTAAATTAGCCTTAGTTGCCAGTGGCGTTATGTTTGCTTTAAGTGGCTGTATGAACACACAAACCAGTAATAACACTGGCAATAGTGCACAGCTAAACACGTCAAACGCACCTGCGGCTATTGTTTCAGAGCTCTCTTATGAGCAGCAATTAGATGTACTTGTAGCACAGTACTACAACGAGTTACTCAGCTTTAAACCTATTAATGCAACTTATAGTGGGCGCAGTGAATTTAATGATAAGTTTACCCCCGCTATTACCCAAAAGAATAGGGCAAAAAAAGCCGCGTTTTACAAAAAGTATCAACAACGTTTAACACTTATTGATAAGGCGCAGTTAACAGGGCAAGCGTTACTCAGCTATGAAATATTACAAAGAGACCTAGCACTTAATTTAGAGGGAATGCAATTTCCAAGCTATATGCTCCCTATTAACCAAATGGCGGGAGCGCATAATACCTTTGCAGGTTTTGGCTCGGGACAAAGTGCGCAGCCATTTAATACCGTAGAAGATTACAATAATTTTATAAAACGAAGCGAAGGCTTTATTTCCTGGCTAAGCAGTGTAGAGCGCGTGATGGCGAAGGGGATTAAAGCGGGCATTACCTTACCAAAACCATTAGCTAAAAAGCTTCAGCCACAATTTGCTGCGCATGTGGTTAAAAATGCAGAGGATTCGTTATTTTGGGGGCCAATTAAAAACTTACCAGCCTCATTTACTGCACAGCAAAAGCAGCAAATAAAGGCGCAATATAAAGCACTTATTATGCAGCAATTAGTGCCTGCATACAAAAGTATGAGCGACTTTTTAGCCAATCAATACATTCCTCAAAGCCGAGAAACTGTAGGCTATAGCGACTTGCCTAATGGTAAAGCTTGGTATGAATATCAAATTAAAAAAAATACCACGTTGAGCCTTTCTGCAGATGAAATACATGAGATTGGTTTAAGTGAAGTTTCGCGTATTTTAAGTCAGATGAAAAAAGTAAAACACGAGGTAGGTTTTAACGGCACTTTGGATGAATTTTTTCAGCACTTACGTGATTCGGACCAATTTTATTACGATACGCCAGAGGCATTAATTGCAGCGTATGAAGATATAAAACAAAAAATAGATGTGCGCGTCCCTTTACTGTTCGATGTTGCGCCTAAAGCCCCTTATGTTGTAAAAGCGGTTGAACCTTATCGAGCCCAATCTGCAGCGGGTGCATCTTATGCAGCGCCGGCACCCGATGGCTCTCGACCAGGTATTTTTTACATCAATACTTATAACTTAAAAGCGCAGCCAAAATTTTTATTAGAAACGCTCTCTATTCACGAAGCCGCACCAGGCCATCACTTTCAAATTGCTTTACAGCAAGAAATAGATGGCCTTCCAGATTTTAGAAAGTTTGGCGGCTACACGGTATTTGCAGAGGGCTGGGCGTTGTACGCAGAAAGCTTAGGAAAAGAGCTGGGCTTATTTACAGACCCTTATATGTGGTACGGGCGTTTGGCTGATGAGCAACTTAGAGCAATGCGCTTAGTGCTTGATACAGGATTTCATGCAAAAGGTTGGACACGACAGCAAGGAATCGATTACATGCTGGCCAATTCTTCAATGGCTAAAAGCGATGTGATAGCAGAAGTTGAGCGTTATATTGCATGGCCAGGCCAAGCACTGTCGTACAAATTGGGGCAATTTAAAATTCAACAATTACGTGACTACTCTAAAAAAGAGTTAGGTGATAAGTTTGATATTAAAGCGTTTCATACGCAAATATTGATTGATGGTGCCTTACCGATGCCTATTTTAGAGGAAAAAATTAAACGTTGGGTTACTGCCAGTAAATAGCAAAATGCGCAAAGCCCGTACAAATAAAGGCACGGGCTTTGCGCACGCTGTAGCAATACGTTAGAATGCGCGCTCTTTAGGGGCGCGAGTAAATTATGTTTGATCAAGAGTTAGCAAATACACAGTTTTGGCTTAAAAAAAGCTTAGCCGATATGAACCAAAACGAATGGGAAGCGATTTGTGATGGTTGCGGAAAGTGCTGTTTAAATACCTTTATTGACAGTGAAGATGAAGACGAATTTACCGCCACCGATCAACTACGTGAAGGTGAAGAGCTTATTTTCACCAACATTGTTTGCCAATACCTTGATAACAATACCTGTGGTTGTAGCGAATACGAAAACCGCCAAACGCTGGTCCCTTCTTGCGTTAAACTGACCAAAGCCAACCTTAAAGATATCTTTTTTATGCCGCAAAGCTGTAGTTATCGCCGTCTCCACGAGGGGCGAGGTTTAGCCTCTTGGCATCCGCTATTAAATCAGGGTGACAAAACCCAAATGCATGCGCTTGGTATTACTGTTAAAGATAAAACCGTAAAAGACTGTGACGTAAAGCTCGATGACTTTGATTTATACATTGCTGAGTGGCCAACAAAGGATTGCGACTAATGAGCGAGCTTAAGGCTGTAATAGGTTTAATTAATCCTAAAAGCCCGACAAATGTTGGCGGCGTTTTACGTGCCGCGGGTTGCTATGACGCTAAACAAGTATTTTTTACCGGTAGTCGCTACTTAAATGCTAAAAAGTTTCATACCGACACTAAAAATGTTGTTGAGCGTATTGCACTTACCGGCACTGATAACCTACTCAGTGTAAAACCTGAAGGCGCAAAGGTTGTGGTTATTGAGCTGATTGAAGGCGCCACTGCGTTACCTGATTTTAAACACCCTGAAAACGCATTTTATGTATTTGGGCCAGAAGACGGCTCAGTACCAAAAGAGGTTTTAAAATGGTGCGATGAAGTGGTTTACGTACCTACAATTGGTTGTATGAACCTTGCGGCCACCTGCAATGTGGTACTTTACGACCGTTTAGCCAAACTTGGTGGGGTAGAGAGCAGCGACTCAACTATTATTAATTCTCGCGATACCAATAATAAAATGAAGTGGGTAAAAGCTTAAGCACCCACTGCTGTAATTTTAATTAAAATTTCTTTTACTTTATGTACTAAGTTCTACACTTTAGGAACATATTGTAAATGAAATTTAATTATGCGTTTATTTTTAATCCTCATACTCTTTTCATCTTATTGTTTTGCTGAGGTTCCTGTGACCTACATGCAAGATGATACTCGTCACACTGTAATAGGTGAGCGCTATAAATCGGGTTACCTATTTAGCACGCCAAACAGCAATCAAACAATTCATGTGGTTACATTAGACTGGCCGCCCTACATAGGTAATAAGCTGTGTAACAAAGGCTGGGTATATCAATTTAGTACGGCGATTCTACATAGCGCTGGTTATAGTGCTTATATAGAGTTTGTTCCTTGGGCGAGAGCTGTTCGTTCTGTAGAGCTAGGTAAAGCTGATGTGTTAATGCCAGAGTATTATATTGAAGACACCGCGCCATCTGATTACATAGAAGGTAAAACACGCCGTAAGCTGTTAGGGCTTTCTAATTCGTTTGAAGGCGGTAACATAGGTTTTTTAAAACGCAAAGGCGAGCCCGACAGGTTTAATGGCAATTTAAAGTCGCTTAAAGGCTCGCGTATTGGTGTTGTAAGAGGGTATCAAAATACCCCTGAGTTTGATGCCATGATGGATAACAACGAATTTATCATCATTAATGCCGTTGATGATTTACAGCTGGTAAAGTTACTTGCGGCAAAGCGTGTAGATTTAATTATAGGCGACCCCGCTGTGTTACTTTACTCGGTAAAATATGCCGCTTTACCCGATAGCGAAAAACAGACCCTACTTAGTGCTATTGAACCAGAGAGCAAGGCAATTCAATATAACCCTTTATATTTTGCGATAAGTAAAAAAACACCAAACTGGCTCACTGTATTAGAAGATATTAATACTGCTTTATACAAATTTAAAAATAGCGGCGAAACCCAAAGGATGAAACAAGCCTTATTAAATGAATGTGATTAATTGTAACGTTCCAATTATTTTGTACTTATAATGTGTCGCAAACGTGTAAAATCATTTTCAACTTGTTAATGGAGTGAAAATGACGTGAGTGAAATAAATACCAATCAATCATTTGCGGTCAAAGAGCAACAAAATAAAAATTACCTGTTACCGCTGACTGCAATGACCACACTGTTTTTTTTATGGGGTTTTATTACCGTTTTAAACGACGTACTAATCCCTCGTCTGAAAGGCGTTTTTGACCTAACTTACTTTGAAGCAATGCTCGTACAGTTTTGCTTTTTTGGCGCCTATTTTATTGTCTCTATTCCAGCTGGAATTTTGGTTAAACAATTAGGTTATAAAAAAGGCATACTAACCGGCCTAGTGGTTGCCTCAATTGGCTGTATGTTGTTCTACCCTGCGGTGGTGGTGCATGAATACTGGTTGTTTTTAGGTGCTTTATTTGTACTGGCTGCTGGTGTAACTGTTTTGCAGGTTTCTGCGAACCCGTATGTAGCTGCTTTAGGGCCAGAAAAAACCGCCTCATCTAGGCTAAATTTAGCGCAAGCACTTAATGCCTTAGGGACAACAGTAGGCCCGTATGTTGGGGGTATCCTGTTTTTTGGTACCGCAGGTACATTAGCGGCAAGTGCTGCTACTGCTGAATCTGTAAAAGTACCTTATTTAATGTTAGCAGCGGCCTTACTTATTATTGCTATCGTATTTGCCTTTATTAAGCTTCCTGAAATAGAGGGCCATAAAGAAGAAAATAACCCGGTTAATGAAACTCGCTCACTAACACAGGCACCTCATTTAACAATGGGCGTATTTGCTATATTTTGTTATGTCGGTGGTGAAGTAGCTATAGGTAGTTTTTTAGTTAACTTTTTTGGTGAAGCACATATAGCTGGGCTTGAAGAGCACGCTGCTGCTGCACTGATCAGCTACTATTGGGGCGGAGCAATGGTTGGCCGCTTTATTGGCTCTGCTGCTCTACAAAAAATAGCGCCATCTAAAGCATTGGCATTTAATGCCTGCATGGTAATTGCCTTGTTACTTGTGACTATATTTACGCAGGGCAATGTAGCCCTGTACGCGGTACTGGCCATTGGTTTATTTAACTCAATTATGTTCCCGACTATATTTTCTGTAGCGATAGAGCGCTTAGGCTCATTAACCAGTAAAGGCTCTGGTTGGTTGTGTTTGGCAATAGTAGGGGGTGCCTTGGTGCCGTTATTACAAGGTTACATTGCTGATGTTGTTAATATTCAGCAAAGCTTTTTTGTTCCGCTAGTGTGTTATGTATTTATTGCTTGGTATGGCTTGAACGTTGTTCGTTTAGCTAAAAAGTGGTAAATACTCCCCGATGAAAGAGCGACTGAATACGTATTCAGTCGCTTTTTTATCACCATTTTATAGGAACGTTCCAAATGCGGGTTTGTTTTTTAAAAAGCAGTGGTGTTACAACTGTATAGTGAATAGAGGTGGTTCTTTATTCTTATTTTAAGTACATAACCTGCTTATCTACCTCATTAACGACGACATACCTTTAAATTTTTGCTAAAAATATAATTAATAACAAAAAATAAAAAAGGGCAGTCATGCTTAACTCACTTAAATTCACCTCAAAAGTGACTATTGCAGCATCTATGGTACTGGTTATTGTACTGGGTTTATTTGCTATAAATAATTACATCGCCATGCGAAACCAAACGCAACAGCAGCTCGATTTAGTCCTTAAGCAAAATTCAGAATCTACCTCACAAAACATTGCAAGCTGGCTTAACGCTAAACTCACCATAGTAAAATCGATTGCGCAAACTCACAAAAATAGTGATCCAAAACAGTTAACCCTTGCCCAGCTTAATACTGCTAAATACGCTGGTGGCTTTAAAAATACGTATATAGGTAAACCAAGTGGTTTATTTATACTTAACGATCAAAGCATTGTATTGCCCTCTGATTTTGATGCCACCTCGCGCCCTTGGTATAAGTTAGTTGAAAATAAAAGCTATACCGCATTTACCACCCCGTATATTGATGTAACCACCAACGAGCTGACTATATCTGCCGTTGTGCCCATTCAAAGCAATGGCCGCTTTAGTGGCGTAGCGGGTGCAGATATAGACATGCACACAGTGACTGAAATAATTAACGATATTGATTTTTTAGGGTTAGGGTATGCTTTTTTAGTAGATAAAAATGGCCAAGTGCTGAGCCATCCTAATAGCGAACTTAATTTAAAAAACACCGCCGAATTATTTGGCCAATCTACTGAGCTTAATAGCGAATTTACACAATATGATATAGCGGGTGAGCCGCAGTTGATATCGTTTACTAAAATACGTGGCATAGACAATGTTGACTGGTATTTAGGTGTCGTTATTGATAAAAACCAAGCCTATGCAGAGGTGTCTCGTTTTGGTATTAACGCGCTTATTTATATGTTAGTGGGAATTGTGGCCATTATTGTGTTTATGCAATTTTTACTGCGTTACTTAATGCAACCTATGGCGCGCCTAAATGATGCACTAGAAGATATTGCAAAAGGCGAAGGCGATTTAACCAAACGTTTAAAGGTTGAAAACAATGATGAATTTGGCCAAATTAGTCACTCGTTTAACATTTTTATTGAAAAAATTCAGCACTCTATTGAACACGTTAAATTAACGACTGAACAACTCGATAGCGTAATAGCCAGCGTGGTGTCGCAAACACATTCTTCACTAGCCATGCACCATGACCAAACAAAACGTACTGATAGTGTGGCCATGGCGGTTAATAATTTTTCGCAATCGGCTATGGCTATTGCTAATAACGCCAGTGACGCTTCTGTAATAGCTAAAAATGCAGATGAGCATTCAACACAAAACCAGCAAACCTTATTGCACAGCGTTAATAGTATTCATCAGTTATCAGCCAATATGGAACAAGCGCAACACACTATTAATAGCCTTAACGCGCATACAATTAGTATTGGGCAAGTGCTTGAGGTGATAAAAGGTGTGAGCGAGCAAACCAACTTACTTGCATTAAATGCGGCAATTGAAGCTGCAAGAGCAGGCGAAGCTGGGCGCGGTTTTGCTGTTGTGGCTGATGAGGTACGCCAGTTAGCTCATCGTACTCAGCAATCTACCCAAGAGATTGAAGATACCGTAGGGCAATTACAAAGAGGCTCAAACCAAGCGGTAGAGCTGATGAAAACAAGCATTCAAGACAGTGAAAAAAGCGTAGAGCACGCTGAAGGTGTGAGCGTGTTAATGGGCCAAATAATAGAGTCAATAAAACAAATTAGCAGTGCTAATCATAGTGTTGCCAATGCCACTGTTGAGCAAAACGACCTTGTTAAAGTGCTCGACGCAGACATTACAAGCATGAGTGAGTTATCGGTACAAAGCCAAGAAAATTTAAAAAACACCCTCAATGAATGTACTAAACTTAAACAACAATTTAGTGATTTAGAGCAAATGGTTCAAAAGTTTAGAGTTTAAAATATGCCAAAAAAATCGGTTACAGGACAAAGTTGGTTAAGCCTTATTAACATAGATAAGGTGTATAGCTCGGATAAACAGCGCCAAGCATTTTCACTATTCACCATGATAGCCATTGCTATTATTGTTATCTCTATGTTGGTGGTGTTTAACTACAAGGTGTATTCGCCTATTCTTACCGCGTCGTTAATAGCCGTTAATATTACCCTTATTAGCGGCACTTTTTATTTTATAAAAACAGCCAAGCTTGAAATGGTTGCACTTATAAGTATGTGTATAGTGTTTATTATGTGCGTGGCCCTTACGTATACCGGAGGAAAAGAAAATACCGCGCTTTATTGGCTAATGTTTTACCCTGTAGTGTGTTTTGCCTCATTAGGTGTAAAGCATGGCTGCAGGCTTGGCTTAGGCTTATTACTGTGTTGCAGTGTTATTTTATACGGGCCTGATTTTGGCCAAGTTAACTATGGCGGTATTGAAAAGTCTCGTTTTTTAGCCTCTTTTACACTGGTGTTTATTTTTTCGTTTATAGGTGAATATTTCAGGCATAAAAGTCACCTTGCAATTGCTGATATAACCCTTGCGCAAACGCAAGATGCCTATACAGATCAGTTAACGGGTGGCGCGAACAGGCGTTTCATCACCGCTCACTTTTTAAAATTAGCTGCTAAAACGCCCGAAAACTACCTGCCGTTTTCTATTTTATTACTTGATTTAGATTATTTTAAACGACTAAACGATACCTATGGTCATGACTTTGGCGATACAGTGTTGATAGAATTTACCAAATTACTTGATTCACAATTTCCAAACTCCGCAGTTAAAGCCCGTTATGGAGGCGAAGAGTTTGTGGTGATTTTACCTAAAGAAACAGCCCCAGTGGCTACAAAATTAGCCGATGATTTTAGACAATGTGTCGCAAAACAAGCTATTTTAACCAGCGATAATAAACGGGTATTTATTACCTGTAGTATTGGGGGGGCACAGGTTGATAATGTGGATCATTACAGCCGTGCACTGAAACAAGCAGATGAATACCTGTACCTAGCTAAAGAGCAAGGGCGTAACAAAGTTGTATCAAATCACACAGGAACACTATGACTCAAACTAAACTTATATATGTACACGACCCTATGTGCAGTTGGTGCTGGGGATATAAACCGACGTGGTTAAAACTAAAAGCCGCATTAGCTTCGCAGCTGACTATAGAATACAAAGTAGGGGGGCTTGCTCCAGATAGCCAAGAACCCATGCCAGAAAATATGCGCGCTATGCTCCAAAGCACGTGGCATAAAATTAGTGCGATGTTGGGCACACAGTTTAATTTTGATTATTGGCAGGTTTGTCAGCCAAGGCGCTCTACTTACCCAGCCTGCAGAGCGGCGATTATTGCCAGAGCGCATAATAAAGAGCCACAAATGATAGAGGCAATTCAACATGCATATTATCTACATGCCCAAAACCCATCTGATGAAAGTACTCTAATTACCTTAGCTGAAAAAATAGGGCTAGATAAACAACAGTTTAGCGAGGAACTTTGCTCAGAGGCTTTGAATCAAAAATTACACGAGGAGTTAGCATTTAGTGCAAGTTTGCCAATACAAGGCTTTCCTTCGTTAGTATTAATAACTGATAATAAAGCCATTGCAATTAAAATAAATTACACCGATCACCAGCAAACACTAAACACAATTAACGCTTTATTAGCTTAACAACTAGCCAAAATGCGTGTATTTGCTGCTTTAATACACGCTTTGCATATAAACACTCCGATATAAGACGCAAATGTTACAGCTGTAACAAAATAGACTTTTTTGCGCAACATGCCTGTCATTATTCATCTATACAATTTCACTCATTGAAAATCTTTAGCCTAAAACAAGTCAGTTTAGGCTAAAACAACAAACTAGCAAATCCGCTAATTAACGAGTAAAGGTGTATGCGATGAAAGGCGTTAAACCATTGATCTTAGCTGGTATTGTAGCAGCAAGTGCTGCAGTACATGCCAATGATTTAGAAAAGGTTATCGATAAAAGCAGTGAAATAAATAAATCAGCTGCGCAATCACAAACAAAAATAGACAAGATTGCTGATTCAATGCAAGGACGTCTTCAACAGTTTAAAACCCTTAATAAAGAAATTGATGGTTTAACTGTTTATAACGCGCAATTAACTAAACAGTTAAATAACCAAATTGAAGAAATGGAGTCACTTAACCTTTCAATGGATCAGGTCTCTATTATTGAGCGTCAGATCACACCACTAATGCTGCGCATGATTGAAGGGCTTGAGCAATTTGTAGCACTTGATGTGCCATTTTTGCAAGAAGAGCGCACTAAGCGTATTAGCTCTCTAAACGCCATGATGGACCGTGCAGATATTAACTCAAGCGAAAAATTCCGCCGCGTATTAGAAGCATACCAAGTAGAAGTTGATTACGGACGCACTATTGAAGCCTACACCTCACTGCTAACGGTAGACGGTAAAGAGCGTGAAGTAGACTTTTTACGCATTGGCCGCTTAGAGCTTATTTATTTAACACGTGATGGTAAGCAAGCTGGTAGCTGGGATGAAGAAACAAAGTCGTTTGTTACTTTACCAGACTCAACAATTAGCCAAATCAACAAAGGTTTACGTATCGCACGTAAGCAACTTGCCCCAGATATGTTAACTCTGCCAGTACACGCAGCAGAATAAGAGGTTGAAGATGAAACTGTTTACTCAAATGACAAAAATGGCCCTTTTTGCTGCAAGCCTAAGCTTTGCAGGCGCAAGTGTGGCAGCTGAGCCTATGGACTTAGACTCACTATTAAAAACACTTGAAGAAGGCAAATCGGCTCAAAGCGCGCAAAACAAGCAACGCGAACAAGAATTTATGGCGCGCCAAAACGAACAAGTGCAAATGCTTAACAACACACAAGCAAAACGTAATCAAATGCTTGCTGAGTCTGAGCGCTTAGAAACACAGTTTGAAGAAAACGAAATTAAACTCGCTAACTTAACAGATACACTGTCTAAACGAATGGGTTCTTTAAAAGAGCTATTTGGTGTGCTTCAGCAAGTTGCTGGTGATTCTAGCAATAAGTTTGCTACCTCTGTGGTATCAGCTGAAATTGCGGGTCGTAGCACATTTATGGATGAGCTAGCACAAAAAATGGGCTCTACTTCAAAGCTTGCCTCTATCGAAGATATTGAAAAAGTATGGTTTGAGCTACAGCGCGAAATGACAGAGCAAGGTAAAGTAAGCCGCTTTACTACCGATGTAATTGTACAAGGTGGTGAAAAAGCACAGCAAGAAGTGGTTCGTGTAGGTGCTTTTAACTTAATCTCTAACGGTAAATACCTAGAATTTAACCCAGTAACAAATACCTTAAGCGAGTTAAATCGCCAGCCTGTAGCACGTTTTACTGCAACTGCAGAAGAGTTACAAAATGCAAAAAATGGTATTGTGCAGTTTGCACTTGACCCAACGGGTGGCTCAATTTTAGGTTTATTAGTGCAAGCACCAGATACCGAAGAGCGCGTACACCAAGGTGGTACAGTCGGTTACGTTATTTTAGGTGTAGGTGTTATTGCTTTACTTATCTCACTTGAACGTTTTTTCTCATTACTGATTATGGGCGGTAAAATTCGTCGTCAACTTAAAGATGATGTAGCACGCGATGACAACCCACTTGGCCGCGTAATGAAAGTTAAAGATCAATTCCCTGATGTTGCCCACGACACATTAGAGCTTAAATTAAGCGAAGCTATTTTACGTGAAATGCCAAAAGTAACGCGTAATTTAACGCTTATTAAAATCATCTCGGTGGTGGCGCCGCTGCTAGGTTTACTAGGTACAGTAACCGGTATGATCAACACCTTCCAAGCAATCACATTATTTGGTACAGGCGACCCTAAACTAATGGCTGGTGGTATTTCGCAAGCATTGGTAACAACGGTGCTAGGCTTAGTTGTGGCAATTCCTACGGTATTTTTATACACCCTACTTAATACACGCGCTAAAAACATTTTGCTTACTATTCAAGAGCAAAGCGCAGGTATTATCGCACAGCGAAGCGAGAAGGGAGCATAAACCATGGTGCTATTGATTGACTCAATCAATGCTATCCGTGATTTTCTCGACACTGGTGGCCAAGTCCTCTTGGTCATCGGGGTGTTAATCTTCGCGATGTGGTTATTGATACTCGAGCGATTTATTTATTTTTTCAAAGGTTTTCGTAGTTACAAGCAAAACGTAAAAGCGCAGTGGAAAAACCGTGCAGAGCGCAATAGCTGGAATGCTGAGCAAATACGCCAGGCGATGATTTCACGTGCTTCAATGCGTTTAGACACCAACTTAGCACTGATAAATGTAATGGTTGCATTGTGTCCGCTACTTGGCCTGTTAGGCACAGTAACGGGAATGATTGAAGTATTTGATGTAATGGCAATTACCGGTACGGGTAGTGCGCGCTCTATGGCATCAGGTGTTTCTAAAGCAACCATTCCAACCATGGCAGGTATGGTTGGTGCACTTTCGGGTGTATTTGCCTCTACGTTTTTACAGCGCAGAGCCAAGCGCGAAGTTGAACTACTTGAAGACAGCATGGTTTTAGACCATTAAGTAACATTTTGATAAGCGGCTTATAGAGTCGCTCATCCTAGGAGAATAAAAATGAGAGCCCCGTTAGGAAACCTATTACAAGAAGACGAAGCTGAAGAAATTAACATGACCCCAATGTTAGACGTTGTATTTATCATGCTTATTTTCTTCATCGTTACCGCCTCGTTTGTTAAAGAAGCCGGTATTGATGTAAACCGCCCAGAAGCCGCAACAGCGGTTAAAAAAGAACGCGCTAATATTTTAGTGGCTATTTCTGATACAGGCGAGATTTGGATTAATAAACGTCAAATCGATGTACGTGCAGTGCAAGCCAATATCGAACGCTTAAAAGCAGAAAACCCACAAGGGAGCGTGGTTATTCAAGCTGATAAAAAAGCCACCACTGATATGTTAATAAAAGTAATGGATGCGTCGCGTGCTGCAGGTGCGTTTGATGTTTCAATTGCTGCACAAGATGCGTCTTAAGGGTTAGCCATGTTGCGATATTTAGTAGCATTAATAGTAGCGGGTGTAGTGACTTTTATGCTGTTTTTAGGCATGCAAGCACTGATCACCGGTGGTGAAGGTGCCATGTCGGAGCCAGTAAAAGGAAACGTTTTAGACTTTGTACGTTTGAAAAAAGAAGAAACGGTACAAAAGAAAGAGCGTAAACCGCAAAAGCCACCTACACCAAAAGAGCCACCACCACCGATGGAGTCGCCGCAAATGCAAAATAATGATGCAAACGCGGCCAGTAATAATTTTGATTTTGGTGCGGATGTAGGCAGCGACGTTGACCTAGCGGGTGGCTTAGCGCTTGAAACAAGTGATGGTGAATACCTACCTATTGTAAAAGTAGCTCCAGTTTATCCGCGTCGTGCTTTGTCGCGTGGTATTGAAGGCTATGTAATTGTTGAATTTACAGTAACTAAGCAAGGTACTGTTCGTGACCCGCAAGTAGTAAAAGCGGTCCCTGAGTCACTGTTTGATAGAGCAGCGATGGATGCCGCACTTAAATTTAAATATAAACCGCGCGTAGTCAATGGTGAAGCCGTTGAAGTTGCGGGTGTTCAAAACAAAATATCTTTCCAAATTAATGGTTAACTTATCTTAATTGGATGAAATAGCGAGGCGATTATGAAATTACTACCTACAGCTAAAAATTTAAAACTGGCGTTATTTTGCACTGCCGCGATCAGTGCAAGTATTGTTGTGCCAAGTACGCTAAGCCTTGTGCCGGGGCTAAACGTAGCAACTGCCCATGCAGAGCAAGAACAAAAAACAAAGCGTGTACCCGCACTGCGCGAAAAGGTTTATAGCCAGCTTGCTCGTGCGCAAAAGCTCGCTGACGATGGCGATGTAAAAGGCGGCCTTGAAGCACTTGATAGCATTCAAGAGCGAGCTTCAAGTATGAACTCGTACGAAATTGCGATGATGCATAACTTTTATGGCTTTATTTATTACAACGAAAATGATTTACCAAAAGCCATTGCCTCGTTTGAAAAAGTGGTAGCCGAGGAGGCTATTCCTGAATCATTACGTTTAAGTACAACGTTTAGCTTAGCGCAGCTTGCAATGGCCAACGGCGAGTATAAAAAAGTTATCGCGTTTTTAGATAAGTGGGAAGAAATAAATACCAAACCTATTACAGAAGGGTATTACTTACTTAGAGCGCAAACTTACTACCAGTTAAAAGAATACCCAAAGGGGCTTGAGTACATTAATCAAGTTATTGCTCTTAGCGACAGCGAAGGCAAAATCCCTAAAGAAAACTGGCTGGTACTACAGCGCGCTATGTATTACTCACTTAATCAAACAGATAAAGTAGTGGCAGTGCTTGAGCGCATGGTTAAGCTTTACAATAAACCAGAGTATTGGGTTCAGCTAGCTGGTATGTACGGAGAAACCGGCAAAGAAAAAGAGCAACTAGCAGTAATCGAAGCGGCGTATCAACAAGGCTTTTTAAAAACCAAGTCTGACTTAAGACAATTATCGCAAACTTACCTTTATAACGGCCTGGCATACAAAGCAGCTAAAACAATGAGTGATGCGATAGAAAAAGGCATTGTAGAAAAATCAGCGAAAAACTATGCCTTTATTGCAGAGGCCATGATTCAAGCTAAAGAAGATGAAAAATCGATTAGCTACTTTGCAAAAGCGGCTGACCTATCAGAGCATGGTAAGTACGATCAACGCCTAGCAGAAGTGTTTGTTAACACTGAGCAATACGAAGAAGCGGCTGATGCTGCGCGTAAGGCGCTTGATAAAGGCGGTCTTGATTTTGAATCAAACGCTTACGTTGCGCTAGGTATGGCACAGTACAATATGCAAAATTTTGATGCGTCTATTTTAGCGTTTGAACAAGCCCAAAAGCATAATAAATCACAACGTATAGCAAAGCAGTGGATTAAATATGTTAAGCGTGAAAAAGTGCATGCGCAAACACTTAAAGCCGCGTTACTTTAACTTTATACCCTAACGCTATTTTACAAATAAAGAAGCGTTTACCTATTTCATAATCGCAACACCAAAACCGCCTTAGGGCGGTTTTTTTCGTTGTTAAAATATTTAAGTTGTTGAATTTAAATTGATTACTATTGTCATCTTATGGTTACTAAACTGTAACTGGTTTGTCATATCTCTACAGTATCTTATTTGCATCCGATAACTCAGGTCACCTTAATGCATGAGTATCGTGCCTTAAAGTGACTTAAGTTTTTACTTAATGCACTAACAAAATAATTAAATACTTTAACGGAGTGAACAATGAAATTATCTGATTTATTTAAGGTCAGCCTAGTAGCAACTGCAATGACACTAGCTGGCTGTGGCGGCGATATCGAAATTACACCTACTGTAAACGATAACAGCTCGTCAACAGATAACAGTGTTAATAATTCAAACAATACAACTGGTTCAACAACTGAAGAAGAAGCTGTTTGTGCAAGCTACGAATCAGATGCAGGTACGGTAACAGGCGTAGTAAGTGGCATTGATTGTTTATACAACGACTCGTTTGCAAGCAAAACAATTTCTATCACAAGCAACATTACTTTCGCTGAGCTACCTGATGGCGGTGTTCACGTTTTTGAAGATGCATTACAAATTGGCGAAGACGGCAGCACTGTAGATGGCTTTGAAGTACCAGCAAATGGTCCAACAATGACTGTTGAACCAGGTGCCGTTTTAGCATTTGGCTCAGGTGAAGCAATTGTACGTATTGCACGTGGTGCAAAAATTCAAGCGGTAGGTACTGAAGAAAAGCCGGTTGTATTTACTTCTGCAAACGCGTTTGACCGTTTTGATACAGCTGGCGAAGGTGCACGCTACGCAGATTGGGGCGGTATCATCATTAATGGTAACGGCATTACTGACCAATGTACTGATGCAGAGCGTGATGGTGGTACGTGTAACGTAGCCTCTGAAGGTATTACAAGTTACTTTGGTGGTAACGATAATGCAGACTCTAGCGGTAATATTAAATGGGCTAAAATTTGGTACGCAGGTTCAGGCCCTCGCGTTGGTGGTGAAGGCGATGATTTGAATTCACTAACACTAAATGCAGTTGGCTCTGGTTCTGAGTTTGATTACCTACACATTCATCAAGGTTTTGATGACGGTATTGAAATTTTTGGTGGTGCTACAACGCTTAAACACGTAGCGGTAACTGATACACAAGATGATTCGTTTGACTTTGACGCAGGTTGGCAAGGTAAAGCTCAGTACTTATTTATTCAACACGGTACTGTGACACTAAACGACGGCACTGTAGTTAACATGGGTAACAATGGCTTTGAGTCTGATGGTGTTAAAGGTTCTTCTACCGAGCAAGTGTCTCCATCTAACCCAACGGTTGCCAATGTAACGGTTGTAACTACCGATGGTAGCTCGGTACGTGATGACGACCCTTCACAAGCTTACAAGTTTGATGACCAATTTAATTCAAGCATTTACAACACTGTTATCGTTAAGCAAAACGCAACTAACACGCAATGTATTGAGTTCTCAGGCGACGGTGAAGCACAAGCAGATAAAATCTCATTCACAAGCTCTGTAATGGCGTGTTCTGCAAACTTTACTGATACAGATACGTTTGCAAGCGGCCCATTAGAAGGTCAAACAAAAACAGCGTGGTTTGAAAATGACGGTGCTAACCAAATCTTAACTGATGATGTTGCCGTACTTGCAGATAACGGTTTTGCAACGAACACAGCAGCTGCAGAAGTAACGGTTACTGCAACAGATTTAAGCACAAGCGATTCATTTTTTGAAAGCGTAAACTACATTGGTGCGGTATCGGATCAGGATACAGACTCTAGCTGGTATAAATGGGTTGAAGCGGCTGTTACAGCAGCAAATGCTGACTAAATAGCACACCATTATAACCTCTGATTAAAGGCGCCTTGTGGCTTGTTATTTAAGCGTCAGGCGCCTCTTTTGTATAACCTGATTAGGATTATCTCATGTCTAAAAAGCATAGACTCAATCAAATTACCTGGGCAATTGGTTTAGGTTTAGTCGCTCATTCGACTAGCTTAATTGCTGCACAAGCCGATGAACAGTTAACAAACGAACAAGAAATAGAAGAAGTTGTTGCTGTAGGTACGCGTTTACAAGGGAGCGCTGCGGCAGTTGTAGAAGAACGTAAAAACCAAGCCTTTGTTGCCGATATTTTAGGCTCTGAACAATTATCACGCACGGGCGACAGCGATGCAGCATCTGCGCTTCGTCGAGTAACAGGCCTAACGCTTGTTGATGGTAAGTTTATTTACGTTAGGGGCCTTGGTGAGCGTTACTCTAGTGCGCGTTTAAATGGCGCTTACATCCCAAGCCCAGATTTAACCCGTAACGTTATTCCGCTGGATATTTTCCCTGCAAGTATTATTGAAAGTATGGCTGTTCAAAAAGCTTACTCTCCAGACATGCCAGCAGCGTTTGGTGGCGGTAATATAGATATTAGAACTAAAACCGCACCGAGTGAATTTACAGCAGGCATTGAAGTGGGGGCAGGTTACGATACGGCATCAAGTGATGGCTTTACCTACAATCGTAACGAAAATGGCATTCCAAGTGAGTTATCACAGGCTATTTCAACATACCGTGGTGATTTTAGTATTGGCAATATTGTTAGTAGTGAAGGCTTTGAAGATGGCGATTTAACCCGTGCAGAACAAGCAACCGCTGTTAATAACGCACTTTTAAAGTCGCTTCCTCGCGATTATGAGTTAAAAGAAGAGTCGTTAGACCCGCGTTATAATATTAAAGCCCATTATGGTGATAGCTTTGAAGAGAGCTATTTTGGCGGCAAGTTTGGGTTTTTACTGGCAGGTGCTTACAAAAACGAATGGGATTTTGAAGAACGTTTTAGCTCAGTTATCACCCAAGATTTAGAAAACGAAGAAGGCAATGTTGATTGTACAACGTCGTTAGCGACCAGTGAAGATGTGAGTAACTCGTGTTACAACACAGTCAAAAATTCGCAAGTGACCACTGAAACCGAAAGTTATAACGGTTCATTGAGCTTGTCATACCGTTTAGGTACGCACAGTATTTCTGCTCAACAGCTTTACATTATTGATAATGAAGATGAGTCTGAAATTGCTATTTCGCAAAGCCCTGCGGGTAGTTCTACGTTTAGTATTGCGGGTGATGGGATTGCAAACCGTAATCATGAGTTTAATTACGAAGAACGCCAATTAAACATTACTCAAGTTATGGGCCAACATACCTTTTTAGATTATTTTGGTATTGGTGCCGATTGGCAGTACACCGAAGCTAAAGCAACGACTGATATACCTACCAGTGCCGACTTTGAGTTTCGTGACACTTATAATAGTGATGGCAGCTATGCCGGCTCAACTATTACAGGGGATGATAACCGTGTAATTATGTCATACACCAATATGGAAGAGCGTGTTAAATCGTACGGTGGTAACTTAACGCTGCCGCTTAGCTTTGAGTCTATGGAAGTTGAGTTTAAAGTTGGTTACGATTTTTCTGACAGAGCTCGAATATTTAATACCTCAAGCTTTGCTATAAACAACAGTGGCGGCTCAGGTATTTCAATAAACGACGGTAGCACTGATGCGCCTAATAATAGTGGTTTTTTAACTGACGACTTTATTGATAATAACGCTGTGTTAGTTGACTTTAATGAGCCAACAGCCCCTGATGCCGATGATTACATAGCTGCGCAAAAGGTGGATGCAGGTTATGCGTCTTTCGATGTTTTTTATGATCAATGGATAAGAATAAGCGGTGGTATTCGTTATGAGGAATTTAAACAATCTTCTATCGGTACATCGAGCCTTATTTTTGATGAAGACGATTTAAATACCTTTTACGATCCAGATAAAATTCAAGCAGGCTCTGTTATTACCGATGATTGGTACCCGGCACTGTCTATTACCTATGTAGGTGGCGATGATTACCAAGTGCGCTTAGGTTATGGTGAAACAGTAGTACGCCCTGATTTTCGTGAAGTAGTGCCTGTTACGTATTACGACCCTTTGACCGACATTAGAACGTTTGGTCGCACAGGTATAAAGAGTAGCCCAATTAAAAACTACGACTTACGTTATGAATATTACGGACAAGCCGGTAATTCATTTAGCGTAGCGGCGTTTTATAAAGATATTACTGCGCCAATTGAAACAGTTTTAAACATTGGCGATGAAGATTACTCAGCATCGTTTATAAATGGTGAAACAGCAGAAGTTTATGGTATTGAAGCTGAATGGCTACAAGACTTAACATTTGTAAGTGAAGGCCTATTTACTAGTGGTAATATCACATTAAGTGATTCTGAAGCGTCTATTGACCCAGCACTGGCGGGTACATTAACTAATCCTAAAAAACGTATGACTGGCCACTCTGAATATGTAGTTAATTTACAATTAAACTACGATTCGTTAGATGGCATGCACAGCAGTTCATTAGTTTATAACGTATTTGGTGAGCGAATTTTAGCAGCGGGTGTTGCTAATAGAGATGACGCGTATGAGCAGCCATTTCACTCACTTGATTTAGTTTATACTTATTACCCTGATTTTAATTCTAAGATTAAGTTTAAAGTTAAAAACTTACTCGATGAAGATCAAGAGGTAACACAATCAGACATTATAGTGCGCTCAAAAGAGCAAGGTGTAACGTTTGATTTAAGTTACAGCTACGAGTTTTAATTTTCTTCCCAAGGAAGGGGGATATAATAAAACCTAACTACCGATTAGCCCTGTATTTAATACAGGGCTTTTTTATGACTATGAAAAATATTTAAGTTTCGCTTTATTCACTAGTTTTAGGGCGCTTGGGGTGTTAGGTTAGCTTTATACTAATCAACTTAAATAACTAGTCATTCTAGTGTGCTCAATAAAGCGCGAACGGCGTTATAAATTTTTGATGCAGAACAGATACATATAAAAATTTATGGCTTGTTATCTCGCTATTAATTTGCCGCTATAAATGATTAATAACTTAATATGATTGGTTTTAATAAAAATTAATTCTCACGCAATGAATTTTAATTTTTAATGTATTAAGGCATCTTTTATGAATCAAACAGTGGAAAAAACAATGAAAAAAGTAGGATTAGTCGGTTGGCGTGGCATGGTTGGCTCTGTGTTATTAGAACGTATGCAGCAGCAAAGTGATTTTGCACATATCGACACCACCTTTTTCACCACCTCACAAGCTGGGCAACTCGGCCCTGATATTGCTGGCGACGCAAAACCGTTATTAGATGCAAGTGATGTAAATGAACTTGCTAAAATGGATATTATTGTTACCTGTCAAGGTGGTGATTATACCAAAGCGGTTTACCCTAAATTACGCGAATCGGGTTGGGATGGTTACTGGATTGATGCAGCTTCTGCACTTCGTATGGTTGATGACAGCATTATTGTACTTGACCCTGTAAATAAAGATGTCATTGAACAAGGTTTAGAGCAAGGCGTAAAAACTTTTGTAGGCGGTAACTGTACCGTATCGTTAATGCTACTTGCTTTAGGTGGTTTGTTTGAGCAAGACTTAATAGAGTGGGTAAGCCCAATGACTTACCAAGCGGCCTCTGGTGCCGGCGCTCGTAATATGAAAGAACTTATTGCACAAATGGGCGCTATTCATTCAAGTGTTGCCGAGCAACTAGATAACCCAAGTTCAGCTATTTTAGAAATTGATAAAATAGTGAGCGAAAAAATGGCTTCAAGCGATTTACCACAAGACCAATTTGGCGTGCCGCTAGCCGGTAGCTTAATTCCTTGGATTGACGTACCAATGCCAAGTGGCCAGTCTAAAGAAGAGTGGAAAGCTCAGGTTGAAGCGAACAAAATTTTAGGCTCTTCTAAACAGCCTGTGCCAATTGATGGTTTATGTGTACGTATTGGTGCAATGCGTTGTCATAGCCAAGCAATGACCATTAAATTACGTGAAGACATTAGCGTAGAAAAAATTGAAGAAATTTTAGCTTCCCATAACGAGTGGGTTAAAGTTATCCCAAATGAGCGCGAAATTAGCGCGACTGACTTAACCCCAGTTAAAGTAACAGGTACGTTAAGTATTCCTGTTGGTCGTATTCGTAAATTAGCCATGGGCCCTAAATACATTAGCGCATTTACCGTGGGCGATCAGCTGTTATGGGGCGCAGCAGAGCCTCTTCGTCGTATGCTTCGCATCATTGTAGACGGTGAATAATTTCTGCATTTAAAAGTGTATATTAAAAAGGGGTTAGCGTATTGCTAACCCCTTTTTTAGTTAAGCGGCACTGCATACGCTACTTTATTTTTTCCTTCGTGTTTTGCTTTCGTTTTTGCTATTTACAACGCTTGCTCAATGGTGCTGTAACGCGCTGTATATAAATGCACTGTATATAAAGCGTATAAGTTTGTGCTTCATTAATACCTAGGAAAAACGTAATAAATATTAATATTGCCATCCCATATGCTCTGTTGGAGCAGTTATAAAATTAATGAGTATATGAAAGGCTCACTAAGCTTGCTTAACTCGGCTCATTGCTTTTTTTGGTATAGCTTTTGCTTGTAATAGTCTATTACAGCTTTATTCGCTCGGTTTTAGCTGCTTTGTGGGTACTTAATTCACTTATGCAGGTATTTTTTACTTATGCCGAGATGCTAAGCCTTCACATAAGGATAGATAATGGCTTCTACTTTTAAAAATACTCGCAAAAAATGGTTTTATGCTTTAGTGGTTACAGCCTTGGGGTTAATTTTACTCAGAGCTTTAGCCCCTTATGCGGTTCAATATTATGTAAATCAGCAGCTTGAACAAACCCAAGGCATAACAGGGCATGTGGGTGATGTTGATTTGTACTTATACCGAGGCGCTTACGCTGTTGATGAGGTAGAAATTTACGCGGTAGATGCCACGCAGGTGCCTAAGCCGTTACTGTCTATTGATACACTTGATTTTTCGCTTGCGTGGTCTGCTTTATTAAACGGTAATTTTGTCACCAACATGGCTTTTACCCGCCCAGAAATTGTTATTTACGATAAAGACCCAACTACCGCTGAACAAAATCAACAGGTGAAAGATGAAACCACGTGGGTAGGCCTTGCTAATGATCTCGTGCCTTTTTCAATTGATACGCTACGTATAGACAATGGTAAAGTAACCTTAGTTAACGCCACCAGCGAAGGAGAGCAGCCTACTTACGTATCAAATATAAACGCTAACATTAACAATATTACCAATGCACAAAACCTCTCTAAAACTTTAGTTACGAGTTTAAAAGTAGAAGGGCAGCTAATGGGCGAAGCTAAGCTGTCTTTAAATGGTAAATTGGATCCTTTTAGTGATGAAGCTAATTTTGATTTTAATGTTGAAGTGCAGCGTTTTTCGGTTAAAAATCTCGAAACTGTTTTTAAAGTGTATACCCCATTTGACATTGAAGCCGGCGGAATAGATGGCGCAATGGAATTGGCCGCTAACAATAATAACTTAAATGGATATGTAAAAGCGGGTGTGCACGATTTAAGTGTTTTTTCGTGGCGCGAAGATATAGAAAAAGATGATGACGGTCTATTTACCGCTATTTTTGAAGGCAGTATTGATTTACTCAGCTCGTTATTAGAAAACGACGAGTCAAAGCTGGTAGCTGCTCGGGTGCCCATAGACGGGCAGTTAGATAACGCTGATGTATCTACTTTCGAAGCCGTGGTTTCGGTATTAAAAAATGCGTTTTTTGAAGCATTTAAAATGAAGGTTGATAATGTAATTTCGTTTGAAAGCACGCAAGAACAACAAGGTGAGTAACTAAAAGCCCTTTGAATTAATTCAAAGGGCTTTTTAAGTTTTAGCAAGTAAAATAGATCAGCTATTTATTGGAGTTGGTAATATCTGAGGTTTTACTTAATAACGTTTTTAGCTCAGCTATTTGCGCTTGTAGTTCAACCACTTGTCCTTGCGTTGCAGGAAGTGAGTTATTATCCGCTTTTAGCTCACGGGCATTTCGATGCTCCTCGCTCATTACTTCTAAAATGGCACCTACCATCATGTTTAAAAACACAAACGCAGTTAAAAAGATAAACGTGAGGTAGTAAATCCAGCTCAGCTCGTACACCGCCATGGTTTCGTACATAATGTCGGTCCAATCTTCAAAGGTGGCTATCCTAAATAGCGTTAACATTGAAATGGATACATCTTGCCAAAGCACCGGGTTAATATCGGCAAACATCATACTGCCCATGGCTGCGTAAATATAAAAAATAACAAACATAAGCAGTGCTATATAGCCCATTTGCGGAATGGCTTTAAGCAATGAATTTACAAGCAAGCGCAGCTCTGGGATCATAGATACTAAACGCAGTACCCTAAATATACGCAGCAATCGGGCAAGTAACATAGTTGAGCCTGCAGCTGGGTATAAGCTGCCAAGTACAATAATGGTATCGAATATATTCCAGCCCTTTGAAAAGAAGTCTTTTATTCCTTTACTTGCAATAAAGCGAATAATGAGCTCGATTAAAAAGAAAGCTGTGATCCCTACATCCATCCAATTTAGAATAAATTCTACGGTGGGGTGAAGAGAATATGTATGAGCACCTACGGTGAGGGCAGAAACAACAATGACAGCTATAACAAATGATTGAAATATCTTGCTTTTGTCTATACGCTGAAACAGCTTTTGTAACTGCGACATCATAATTATGGGTCCTATGCAAAGTCAGGTTTTTATGACGCTAATATACAATAATATTGTTGCTTTCGATAACGAAAGTGTAAGGAATTCTAATGTTAATCAGTCAAATAACTAAAAGCGCATTGCTGTTTGTGGGATTTTCGGTACTTGCAGGGTGTAGCTCCGACGCTCGCTTTCACGAAATTCAATCAGCACGTCTTGATGAATGTAATTATAAAGCTGATAAAGAATATTACGAGTGCCTTGAAAATCAAGATAAAAATTTTGAAGAGTATAAAAAACAGCAAAGTGAACAAACACAATAATTTATGACTAAAACACAAAAATTGCGCGATAAACAAATACGCCAAGCCCTCACCAACGCCTGTGAGCAAATAAAAGCGACTCATTATGGTTTTGCTTATTTAACTCACACCATTGATTTAAAAAATGAAGCAAAGTCACTAAAAATAAGCTGCTATTTTGAAGATGATATAGCCTATAACGACACCGAAGCGCATTTTTCTCAGTTAGTCGATATTATTAACGCCGAGCTTAGCAAAATAAACTTACCGGTAGCGGCTAAGCAAATAACGTTTTTAGTTGATTAACATTGGTTTGCCTAGCTATGGACGTTATAATTACCAAAATTATTTTTGGGATGTAAAGCATGGCTGTTCCATCGCGTTCGCAAATCACACCAGGTACAACCGTAAATATTGTATTAAAAGAAGATCAACGCAGCGGCACATTAACTCAAGGTGTAGTTGAGCGTTTATTAACTAAATCACCTAATCACCCGCATGGTATTAAAGTACGCCTAGAAGATGGTCAAGTCGGCCGAGTAAAAGAGATTTTATAATGACAGCGTTAACAGAGCAGGAATTTTGGGATTTAGTGACCACGCCTGAGTTAGGGCTCGACCCACAAAGCGTAAGCGACAACTTAAAAGCTAAATTGAGCGAGTTAACCGACGAGCAGCTCATTGCTTTTGATAAATTTTTTGGTATTCACATGCGCAAATGTTTTACCTGGGATTTATTTGGTGCTGCATTTGTTATGGCTGGCTGTAACGACGAATACGGTTTTAGCGAATTTAGGTGCTGGCTCATCTCCCGCGGGGAGACGGTATTTAATAACGCATTAAGCAATGCCGACTCACTTGCACAGTGCTCCCCTGTGTATTATTTAAATGAGCAACCTTACCCTTATATTGATGAATACGACTTAATAGCCGGTTTATTATTTGAAGAGCGCAACGACGACGAATTACCTTTTGTACCCTCAGGCGAGCAACCGGCAGGTAAACGCTTTAAAGACAAACCCAAGTTTTTAAAACAAAGCTATCCGCAATTATTTGCAAAATACTGGCAGTAAAGTCACTCTTAGTGGTTTATTTATTTAGTAAATAAACCACTTTGTTTTATTACTCGTAAAACATAACTACAACACTGCATTACATAATGCTAAGTGCTGCGTCCTTTTTTAGATTAAATCTCTGTTATAGTTATAAAAATTAGCGCACACGTTACTTATTACGAGGATACGCCCACTTAATGAAAACCTTACTTTGTTTTTTAATTTCGACAACCTTTATTAGTTCATCTGCATTGGCTGCGCCGAGTAATAAAAGCCGTTTTATACCGTTATTAAAAACAATGCTTGGCGATTACCAGGTGGTAACTGCTAACTCCCCACTGTGTGTGGATAGTCAGTTGAGTTTAATTAACCCAGTTTACCCAGACGCGGGTTTTAAATTAGGCGAGCATATTGCGTTTGAAAGTTTACACAACGGGACCCGTACAACTAAAAAGCCAAATTTTTGTTTTGTAACTAGCTCGTATAAATACAAAAGTGATGGTGTTGATAACAGCTTAAAAATGAGCCGCTGTATTGACCCTAATAACGAAAAAACCATCAGACAAAGCATTAAGTTTACCAGTGTTACAACGCTCAAATATACGCAGAATACCCCCGCAGTAGAGTGCACATTTACAAGGCAGGTTGATTAACTTACTTACAATGAATTTGCGGTATATCGTGCCAGCGCGTTGTGTATTGGGGCGATAAGTAATCTCTGTTCATATGCCAGCCTTGATTTAGTTTGCTGCTGGCTAGGGTGAGTATGCCTTTTCCGTAGCGGTTGTTTATTGTATCAAGACACTGCATTAATTTAGGGTTATCGGCACTTTGGCTAAATAAATCAGTTTGCTGATACTGCACCGAGGTAAGCTCTAAAGCGCCTACACCACATTTATAAAACCGTACACCTGGCTGGTAAATATGAGTAAATACTTCTGATACAGCATTGGCCATTACGCAGGTATCGTTAGTGGGGGTGGCAAATTTATATATAAACGACTTTTTACAATAGCGGTCTTCGTGTTTGCCAGTGGCGGCAAATATATAAAGCTGTTTTGCTAATGAGCGCTGCCCTCGTAGTTTGCTGGCAACCGTGGTTACGTGGTTAATAAGGGCGGTTTTAAGTGCAGTTGGCTCACTTATCCGCTCACCAAAGCTGCGAGTAGAATATATTTCTCGCTTATCTTGGCGTACATCGTCCCATGTTAAGCACGCAATACCATTTAGCTCACTTACGGTACGCTCTACCACCACACTAAACGCGCGGCGCATGGTTTTAGGGTTTTGCTGTGCCAGATCCCACGCGGTATGTATGTTCATTATATTAAGCTTTTTAGCTAGGCGCTTACCTATGCCCCATACATCGGCGCAGCTCATTCTTTGTAAAATTGCTTGGCGGCTTTGCTCGTTATGTATAACGGCCACCCCATCAAACCCGCTTAGCTTTTTAGCTGCATGGTTAGCGGCTTTTGCCAAAGTAGGGGTTGGGCCAAAACCAACACCCACAGGCAGTTTAGTTTCGCGCCAAACGGTGCGCCTTATTGTATGCCCGTACTCGTGCCAGTTTTGTATAAGGGGTGTGTAGCCATTAAAGTGCAAAAACGACTCATCAATACTGTATATGTATTGTGTGTCGCAAAAGCGGCCAATTACGTTCATCATTTTGGCGCTTAAATCGGCGTACAACTCATAGTTACTCGAACGTACAACCACCTTGTGTTGCTCAAGCAGGTGCTTAACTTTAAAATAAGGGCCAAATTTAGGAATGTTTAAGCGCCGAGCTATCGGGCATACTGCACATACGCAGCCATCGTTATTAGTTAAAACCACCACAGGTTTAGAGCGAATAGCGGGGTCGAACACTTTTTCGGCACTGGCATAAAATGCAACGGCATCGACTAAGGCGTACATTTTAATAGCTCAGGGCTTGGGCGGTGCATTCTAATTGATAGTGTAACCACTCCCTCTAACTGAAACTCATCAGCTGAGGTTAGTTGTACCGGCTTATGTAAAGGCGATGCCGAGAGTAACCGCGCATTGGTTTTATCTAATAGCTTACACACAAATAAGCCATTTAAGTTAGCAACAATAACATCGCCGTTATCGGCTTGCTCAGCACGGTCTACAAGCAGTAAGTCGCCTTCAAAAATCCCCACCTCTTGCATGGAATTACCCGAGGCAATACCAATAAAGGTGGCGTCGGGGTGCTTTATTAATAGCTCATCAAGAGAAACACCGAGCTCGGCGTATTGCGCCGCGGGCGATTCAAACCCACACACACCGGCTTCTATATAAACGGGAATAACAAACATAACACAACCTAAAACGCATATACTGTATAAGTGTACAGTATATGCGTTTTGTGTAAGTTATGCCAAGAAATGAAAGACAGATCACGCCATGTTTTTGATCATTTGTTGCGCGGTATCTAAAAAGTCTTTGATTTGCTGCGGGTTTAAGTTTTTACACATTTGATCATTTATTTGCTGCTCAGAGGCTAATAACTTATCAAAAAGTGTGTTGCCTTGTTCGGTGAGCGACAAAATAAAGCAGCGTTTGTCGTGCTCACTTGCTTGCTTATTAATAAGGTTTAACGCAATAAGATCTTTAATTAAGCGGGCAATTTGGGCTTTGTCGCGCTGTGTTTTAGTCACAATGTCGTTAGCGGTACAGTTAGATGTACTGGCAATAATGTGTATACAACGCACGTGCATAGCATTAATACCAAGGTCGCCTGCGTTAATAGCCTCGCGTATTGTTACGCGGTAATTTTGCATCAGCTCAAATAGGGTATTTGATAAAAGCGTGTTCATAAGCTCTCTAATGGTTGACAATATCAATTAGTTTGTTATAGTTGATTTTATCAACCAATGGGGCGTTGTGCAATGCTTGCTTTAAAAAGCAGTTAACTATTTTGTTAAACGAGGTGATTTTAAATGGGTAAACAAGTTCGCAAAGCTACGATACTAAGTACTGAACAAATAACACCGCATTTACAGCGCATTGTTGTAGGCTCAGATGAGTTTTCGGATTTAACGCAAGCGCATATTGGCAGCTATGTAAAAGTGCTTATTCCCCAAAATGGCAAAGTTGATTTTAATTTAAAAACCGCGTGCATGCGCTCTTACACAATAAGAGACGTTGATGATGCAACGGGCGCGTTAACGCTCGACTTTGTAATAAACATGCACCAAGGTCCGGCTACGCAATGGGCTATAACTGCAAAAGTAGGTGACGAGGTTGGCATAGCGGGCCCAGGCCCTAAAAAGCTTGATAATTACCAGCATCCGCATTATGTATTGCTAGGCGATTTAACCTCAGTTAATGCAATAAAAGGGTACATGCAGCAGTTACCCGCCAGCGCAAAAATTGACGCGTTTGTGCATGCCCCTACAGAGCAAGACATTATTGATTTACAAACGCAGCGCGATGTTAATTGGTTAATTACAGATACCCCAGATACCGATATGCTCAGCGCGCTTAACAATTTGCCACACACAAACGAGCCACCTATTGTATTTATGGCATTAGAGGCAGGGCTAGTGCGCAAAGCAAAAACCTTACTTACCCAGGATTGTAATATACCGCGCAGTAATATAGTTTCCTCTGGTTATTGGAAAAAAGGCGTAGACTCAGAGGGTTATAAAAAAGAGCGCCAGCAAAGCCCTGAGCTTGCATGAATACCTTAGAGCAAAACAGCCTAACGCTATTTTGCTTTTATCCGTTACCTAACTTGAATTGAATAAATAGCAGACCCATTTAAGTGTTTTATGCTGATGATGAAGCCCATTGTTAGCATGCATTTTAAGGAGCTGCTATTTTGTTATCTTCCATTCCCTTTTCGTTATTAGAGCTTGCCCCCATGATAAAAGGGGACAGCGTTTCTCATACGCTCAATAAAACCACTAAATACGCCCAGCGTGCCGACCAATTAGGGTTTAATCGCTTTTGGCTAGCCGAGCACCATAATATGCCTGGTATAATTTGTGCTGCCACCTCAATATTAGTAGGTCACATTGCAGGTAAAACTCAGCGTATACGGGTTGGCTCTGGCGGAATAATGCTGCCTAATCATTCACCCTTAGTTGTGGCTGAGCAATTTGGTACGTTAGAGAGTTTATACCCTGGACGAATAGATTTAGGCCTTGGCCGCGCTCCAGGTAGTGACCCAGTAACCAGCCGTGCACTAAATAATGATATGAGCCGCGCAGAAAACTTCCCGGTCGAGGTAACAGAGCTGCAAACATTATTAGGCCCATACAATGGCACACACCCTATACGTGCTATCCCCGGGGAGGACACAAACGTACCGCTTTGGTTATTAGGCTCAAGTTTGTTTAGCGCCCAATTGGCCGCGCAAAAAGGGTTGCCTTATGTATTTGCAGGGCACTTTGCACCGCGTTTTGTACACGATGCCATCGCACTATATAAGCGAGAATTTAAAGCCTCAAATGTACTCGATAAACCCTATGTAATGCTTGCCTTACCGCTGGTAGCAGCAGAAACCGATGAAGAAGCGCAATACCTCTCTACCACCTCAAAACAACGGGTGCTTGAATTAATACGCGGCAAAGAGCTGTGGCTAAAGCCACCGGTAGAGAGTATGGAAGGTTTATGGAGTGAGCAAGAGCGCGCCCACGTAGAAAACTTTTTAAGCTTAAGCGTTGTTGGCGGGCATGTGAGTATAAAACATAAATTAGAAATGATAGCGAAAGAGCTAGAAGTGGATGAGTTTATATTTACCAACGATGTTTACGACAGCGAAAAACGCCACCGAGCTCTAGAAATTTTAATGGAAATAAAGCATTAATTAAAAAAGGAAGTGTTTAGTTAAGCAAGCGTACACACAAGCCTTGCTACTATGTAGACATCATTAAAAGTGAATACAAACTTATTAACTTTAAGTGATGTCTGAACAAACGCTTTCGATAATTAAACATACTTAGGTTGCCAAGGATAAGGCCCATTTTGCATTATTTGTCGTTCTGTTTTTTCAATCAAACTGATTTAAACAATCAATTTTAAGACATCACTTTTATTTTTTATAATGTAGTTATTAACCAAACATCATTAAATTAAAGGAAGGTACACCGTGAACGCTCTAACAACCGCATCGGCTAATTCAGTTACTCATACAGCGCAGCCAAAAGTTGCTCTGATAGCTGAAGGTGGCGGACAACGAGGGATATTCACAGCCGGTGTATTAGATGCATGGTTAGAGCAAAACTACGACCCCTTTGATTTATTTATTGGCACCTCTGCCGGCTCGCAAAATTTAACAAGCTATTTAGCGCGCCAAAAAGGTTACGCTAAACGCTTAATTAGAGGGCTTTCGCGTAACAAACGCTTTTTTCAACTAGGGCGTGGTTTAATGGGTAAGCACATTGTTGATTTAGACTGGTACTTTGAAAAAACCACCGAAGTAAACAGAGCCCTTGATTTTAAAACAGCAAAAACCAGCCTAGGTGAGCGAGAGCTGCTTATAACGGCAACCAATGCACGCGACAGAAAAGCTTATTACCTTTCACCTACAGGCGAGGGTAAGCAATGGCGAGATTTGTTAAAAGCATCGAGCGCGTTACCTTTTTTGTATAAACAAGGCGTTAAACTTACTCCTTGGTTAGGTACAAAAGCGGCAAACGAAGCGCATTTAGCTGCAGAGCAATCAAGTGAAGATTTTTATTTAGATGGCGGCTTAGCTGCGCCACTGCCTGTACGCGAAGCTTATAACCGTGGCGCACGAAAAATCGTGGTAATTAGAACCGTTGATGAGCATTTTCAGGCGCAAACTGCATGGGTTCAAAAGCTTAGAACATTTGCATGTGCATCAGGCTACTGCCCAAAAACACTTGATTACTTGATTCAACACGAGCAAGCATACCTAGACGAGCTAACGTTTATTGCCAACCCACCTAGTGATGTAGAAATTATACAAATTTTTGCAGACGAAAAGCTACACAGTAAATTATTAGGTAGCTCGAATGATGATTTACGCTTTGATCATAAGCTAGGTGTAAAAGCAGGCCGCGCTTATTTAAAAAGCCAAAACGCACGTATAGTAGATTACGCACACAGCTACGCTATGTAGCTGTGTATTAACGCTTAAACTTAAATTACTACTTAAGTTTAAGCGTTGGTAAAGTGCAGTGGCAAAATTAAAGCTCTGCTTTTTTTAAACTTATCGATGGCTTTTTATTGCTAATCGCCGCACCTATTAAAATAAGCGCTAAAGCAAAAAACACTGACCAACTAAAAGGAGCCTGCGAAGCGAGTATTAAAATAAAAGTAGAAAGCACCGGCGTTAAAAAACTTAACGAGGCTAATAGCGAGCGGTTACCAAATTTTAAACCATAATCCCATAAATAAAATGCACCTCCCACTGGGCCTAACCCTAATAAAATAGCGCCTAGCCATTGTGAAACAGACAAACTAGTAACGGTTGTTTCAAAATAAGAATGTGCACAAAGGGCAAGCACAGCCACAATAAGCGAAAGCCAGCCTATGTCATCTACTTGGCTATTAAATTGCGACATTAAATAAGAATAACTAGACCACAGTACTGCGCAGCATCCTGCAAAAAAATACCCTAAGTAATACTCACTATTAATAGATAATCCACTGCCATCGGTAATTAAACTAAGCGTGCCTAAAAACCCCAATAATCCGCCTAATATTGCTTTAAATTTAGACCCAGGGGTAGCCACAAATACACCCAGTAATAATGGCCAAAGGTACACAATTAAGCTTACCTCTATTAAAGGACCGTATTTTAAAGCCATAAAATAACAAAAGTGAAAACCAAATAAGCCGGTAACACCTATTACAATTTGTTTTTTAGAAAGTTTAGGAGGGGTTAATAATGGCTGTTTTGTAGCAAAACGTTTTACTAATAAAATAATAAAAGAAAGTGCAAAGCACATAAAAAGTAACTGAAAAGCCGGGATCGCTTTGGTTAAATTACCTAGTAATGCTAAAAGCCCCCACGAAAATATTGCTAAAAACCCTATGTGTGTTGCCATTAATTACCCTCCGTAAATACTAGGTACTGAGTGTATCAATATAGGCTTTTAAAAATGTGCTAAAAAGACGGTGTTATTGTTTGCTCTGACGCTATTTAACCTACGCTCTGCTTGAGCTTGCTTTATTATTTCGTGTTTAGGTTATCTATATTACTGCTTTGCAAACGCTTTAGGTGGCTGTCCAAAATATACATTAAACCGGCGGCTAAACGCAGAGGCATCGTTATAACCAATGCGCTCGCCTACTAAAGCAATCGGTAAGTCTGAATGGGTTAAAAGGGCGCGAGCGTGCTGCATTCGCAACATAGTTAAATATTGCAGCGCACTCATAGTGGTACTTTTTTTAAACACAGTTTTAAATTGTGTAACGCTTAAACAGGCTATATCGGCCAGCTCTTTTAACGTGTAGGGGTAGGCTAAATTTTGCTTAACAGTGGTTATTACATTATCTATTCGTTTATCAATATTACTGTGGCTGCTTTGCTCACAAAGTAATAAGTAAAATAAATAAAAAGTTGAACTTGTAAGCTTTTCATCGCTAACAACGAGCAGTTGCTGCTCTATAAACTGTAAGTAACTTAATAAACGGCTATCTATTGAGATTTTAGGGCATAAAAGATGAATAAGGTTTTGAGGTAGCGCGTCTAAATCTGCCACAATAAAACGCGCGGCTTCATCGGCCGTAAAGGCATGCACTACGTTTTTCTCTATAACGATACAACTGCCTGTACTCACCGTTGTTTTAAAGTCATTATTTAACGTTATAAAAATTTCCCCGTGTAGGGGTAAAACGAGTTGATGGTAATTGTGCTGGTGGCGCTTTATATCTTGCGAATAATACCGAATAGAAAGCTTATTCATTACCTACTCCAATACCTAATACACAAACCGAGTATTGCCTAACATACTTTAAGTAAAACATGGCGTTGATTAAACCTAAGTAGATGACAATAATATACTGGTTTCGCTATTTAAAATGCCTTCTATTTCGCGTACTTGCCTGAGTACGCCATCAAACTCACCTAAATTTGCCGCCTGTATTTCAGCCACTAGATCCCAAGCGCCATT
Source organism: Pseudoalteromonas sp. GABNS16E (assembly GCF_028598715.1). NCBI lineage: Bacteria > Pseudomonadati > Pseudomonadota > Gammaproteobacteria > Alteromonadales > Pseudoalteromonadaceae > Pseudoalteromonas > Pseudoalteromonas sp. GABNS16E. Next base: position 19,701 of record NZ_JAQREZ010000013.1, on the reverse strand, counting down.
GGTTGTATGTAACTTTGTTAGCTCTGGTATGCCGCGCATGGTTTTAATTACCTGCGATGTAGATTTACCCACCACTTCCACCATCATTATTGCTCTTACAGCTTCGGTTTCTATGTGTTCGTGTACACGCACCGTAAAGCCTAATATAGCGCCTGATGAGACTAAACGGTCTAAGCGGTTTTGCACTGTCCCGCGCGAAACATTTAAAACATCGGCTAGGGCTGAAATAGAAGCGCGGCCATCTTTTCGTAATTCGGCTATTAATGCGTTATCTAATGAGTCGTAAATGTAAGGGGTCATAAAACGCCTTGGGTTATGTGTTTATTACAAATTACTAAATTTGTACTTTAATGCATAGCAATTTGCTAAAAAATAATATTATTTGTATAAACTTTTGGCATTTTAAGTAACACCTCTGGCCTATAAACTTATTTCAATTAATTTATTTAGTCATTAAAGAGGTATTTATGAGTCATTTTATCGCACAACCTAAACAAGGTGTTCCATTTGTTAGCGTACAGGCAATGGCCAAACTTATAAATAAAGTCGGAATAGAAAACGTATTGCTTGAGCTTACTCAAAGATTAGAACAGGACTTTGCTCGCTGGGATGAGTTTGATAAATCGCCCCGTTATGCAGCGCACTCTCCTGATGGCGTAATAGAGCTTATGCCCGTAAGCGACGGTAAAATGTTTAGCTGTAAATATGTAAATGGTCATCCAAAAAACACCTTTAAGGAACTTCAAACCGTGGCCGCATTTGGTATTTTGTCGGATGTTGATAGCGGCTATCCGGTTATGATCAGCGAAATGTGCTTACTAACAGCCTTACGCACAGCGGCCACATCGGCGCTTGTAGCAAAGTATTTAGCGCCTAAGCACTCAACAACGCTTACATTAATTGGTAATGGCGCACAGTCTGAGTTTCAGGCATTAGCTTTTAAAGCCGTATTAGGCATTACTCACATTCGTTTATACGATATTGATAAAAATGCCTCACAAAAAGCCTACAACAACTTAAGTGGTTACGGCTTAAATGTAACTCTATGCAATAGCGCAGAAGAAGCCGTACAAGGCGCGCACATTATTACCACCTGCACAGCCGATAAAAAAAATGCCACTATTTTAACCAGCGATATGATCCCCCAGGGCGTGCATTTAAATGCCATTGGTGGGGATTGCCCTGGTAAAACAGAGCTTGATTCACAATTATTAACGCGCGCAAATGTGTTTGTAGAGTATGAACCGCAAACCAGAATAGAGGGCGAAATACAGCAAATGAGCAAAACCTTTGCCGTAACAGAGTTTCATAAAGTAATTAATAAACAAACACCTGGGCGTACAAGTAACGACGAGCTTACTATTTTTGATGGGGTAGGCTTTGCAAGCGAAGACTTTACCGCGCTGGTGTATATTAAAGACGCGCTGGTGGCTGCGGGTGAGTTTGAACTACTTGATTTAATTACACAACAAGCTGATCCGCGTAATTTATTTTCGGTACTTAATAGTACACAACCATCAAAAACACCTAAGCAAGAGCAAGTCGCATGAGCCACATAAAACAAGCACCGACAGCGGTGGTGATGGTGCGCCCGCATCACTTTACATCTAACCCACAAACCATGTTAGACAACACGTTTCAAAGTACCTGCAACTCACAAAATCAGAGTCAGCTTGCCTTTGACGAAGTCACTAAAGCGGTTAAATTATTACAAAACGAGGGTGTAACGGTTCATCTTTTTGAAGACGAACATACACACACGCCCGATTCTGTGTTTCCAAATAATTGGTTTTCTACTCATCAAAGTGGCGAGCTAGTTATGTACCCAATGTACGCAGAAAACAGAAGGTTAGAATATCGAAAAGATATTATTGATTTTTTGACTAATCACTATAAAGTGTTGTCTGTGACTGATTATTCATTTTTAGCGAAAGAAAATGCATTTTTAGAAGGCACAGGATCGCTTGTTATTGACCACCCCCATAAGCTTGCTTATGCAGTAGAATCGAAGCGCACTACTAAAACCGTGGTTAATACAGTATGCGAACAATTAAAGCTAAAACCTGTTGTATTTAACGCCTACGATGAGCAAGGTACTGCGGTTTATCATACTAATGTATTAATGTGTGTAGCCACAGAGTTTGCCATGATCAGCTTAAATATGGTGCCAAATAGTCAGCACAAACAATTAACTAGCCATTTTATACAAAGCCATTTAGAAGTAATAAACTTAACTAATGAGCAAATAAGTAGCTTTTGCGGCAACGCAATAGAGTTACAAGGTACAAATGGTCGTATTTTAGCACTCTCACAAACGGCGTTTAATGCACTTACAACCGAGCAAAAAGCAGTAATACAAAAAACAGCTAAACTTGTTCCGTTACCTATACCAACCATAGAGTCGGCGGGAGGTTCGGTTAGATGCATGATTGCTGGCATACACCTGCAAAGTAAATAACCTACCACTAAGTCAACATACTAAGGCAGCTTAGCTGCCTTAATCTATGGCTAACATGCATTATTAAATGCCAATTACTCAACTACACGCTGAGTAAAAACATAATAAATACAAAAGGATTAGCCCATGTTCGATACCGTAGTAAAAAGTGTAAATGGCCTATTATGGGGAGAAGGCCAAATACTAATCTACATACTACTGTTTGCAGGTATTTGGTTTTCGGTACGTTTAAAAGCAATTCAAATAGTAAAATTTAAACACATGTTTAGCCTGTTAAAAGGCAGTAGCAAGTGTAAAAAAGACGACATTTCATCATTTCAAGCATTGTGTACTGGCTTGTGTGCCCGTGTAGGTACAGGTAATTTAGCTGGGGTCGCTGTTGCAATTTCACTAGGCGGAAGCGGCGCCATATTTTGGATGTGGGTTATAGCCATACTAGGCATGGCAACCGGCTTTGCCGAAAGTGTATTAGGGCAAGTGTATAAAGTACGCGATAGTAGTGGCGAATTTAGAGGCGGCCCCGCCTATTATATTCAACAAGGTTTGGGCAGCCGTGCCTTTGCTATTGTGTTTGCCGCGTGTTTATTTTTAGGTTATGGCTTTACTTTTAGTGCCATGCAAACCAATACCATAACCGACGCCCTTAACTATGCTTTTCAAGTACCTACCTTTTATTCTGGGTTAGTTATTACCGTATTAGCAGGCTCAATTATATTAGGTGGCTTTAAAGCTATTGCCCGCTTTGCTGAGCGAGTAGTGCCACTAATGGGCATATTATTTGTAGCCGCGGCGGTTATTATTACGATTATGAATTTACCGCAAGTGCCTGCCATGCTTAAAGATGTGTTTTTATCAGCGTTTGGTTTACAAGAAGCAGGCGCAGGAGCAATGGCCGCTGCCATTAAAAACGGTATACAACGCGGATTATATTCTAACGAAGCCGGCGCAGGTAGTGTGCCGCATGCTGCAGCAAGCGCTAGCCCAATGCCTAATCACCCAGTTACTCAAGGGTATATACAAATGCTTGGCGTTTTTTTCGATACAATTGTACTTTGTAGCTGTACCGCGGTAGTTATTTTATTGGCCGATGTAGATATAAGCGGCGAAATGGAAGGCATACGTCTAACCCAAAGCGCCATGACCGCACATTTAGCACAAGGCGGTGTGTACTTTGTTGCAGCAGCAATTACCTTATTTGCTTTTACCTCGGTGGTGGCAAACTATGCTTACGCCGAAAGTAACCTTCATTTATTTAAGCTTGATAACAAAATAGGGCGCACAATTTATACATTACTTTATTTATCAATGATGCTTTGGGGCGCGTCAGCCTCGTTAAAAGAAGTGTGGGATTTAGCCGATATAGCACTAGGGCTAATGACAGTGGTTAACGTAATCGCTATTATATTGCTCACGCCCACTATTTTGTCTGTTAATCGAGACTACAACACACAAAGAGAAAAAGGCATAGACCCCGAATTTAAAGTAAATGACGTAAAGATACAGGGAAAGTGCGAAAGCGGTATTTGGGATTAATTAAGCAACTTTGATTATTAAAAGCGGTTTGATGGCAACATAAAACCGTTTTTTAATTTTGCATAAATATTCAGTTTTAGGTTTTTTAAACAGCACTAAAATATAAAATAATAAGGTAAACCGATTAGATGATCGATATTGTCGCAGGTAAAACAGCTGCAAAAATTATTAACGAGCAGGGCTTTAAACCCGAGTTATTTACCTCTTTTTTAGGGGCAAGTGGCGGGCCTAAATGGTTTACCCTATTTGGATTAGACAAGTATATTTTTGGTGAGTTTTTTAAAAACCGCACCCAACCGCTTAATTTAATTGGGTCATCAGCGGGTGCTTTTCGTTCTGCATGTTTTGCACAAAACGATCCGGTTGCTGCCATTGAGCGTTTAGCAAAATCATATTCGCAAACCCGTTACACGAGTAATAAACCAACACTTGCTGAAATTACACTAAAAGCCCGCGCATTATTAGATGATGTATTTGGGGAGCACGGCGTAACCGAAATTTTAAATAATCCTATTTTTAAAGCGCATTTTATAGTGGCAAAATCGAATGGCTTTATTGCTAGTGAAAATAAATTAATTCAACTTTTAGGTTTATCAAAAAGTTACATGCTTAATCGGGTTAACCGAAAATTATTAGGCTCGCAGTACGAGCGATTTATTTTTGGCGCGCCAAACAGCAACTTATCAATAACCGACAGTTATAATTTTAAAACCCAAAACATACCACTTAGCCAAACAAATTTAAAAGATGCCTTACTTGCATCGGGCTCAATACCGCTTGTTATGCAAGGGGTAAAAAATATTGCAGGCTCACCACAAGGCATGTATCGCGATGGCGGGATCATTGACTACCATTTTGACTTAAAAATTAATAACCCTGGCTTAATTTTATATCCACATTTTAATAGCGAACCAAAAGCAGGCTGGTTTGACAAAAGTTTAAAACGTAAAGTTGCACCGCAAAATTACGATAATGTTGTGATGATTTCACCTTCAAAAAAGTTTGTAGCAGGGTTGCCTTACGGAAAAATTCCAGACAGGAGTGACTTTACTAAACTTGATGCAGACACACGTATAAAATATTGGAATACCGTTTTTAGCGAAACTGAAAAGCTAGCTGAAGATTTCGATAAAAAATTAAAAACTAGAACTTATTATTAATAGGCTAAATTACAATTTAGTCGCTAAACTATTGGATACCAGAACAATTGATTAACTGCACTGGTAGCCAATATACTGTAAAGCGCCTGATAGTTATAAAATGCTATTTTGATATTTCATCAATATACTCTTGGAGTTTGCTTTGAGCATTTTCTTTACCAAATAAGATTTGGCAAACCTCCTGCAAACCAGGATCGTTAAGAATATCCTGCGTTCTAACAACCAATGAAATCTTAGACCGGCGGCGCAAAAAGTCACTGAGTTTAGTTATCATTTCTCGCTCGGCAGCATGCTCTATTTCTACACGTAAGTATTCAGAGTGTTTAATAAGAAGTTCTGCTTTTTCAGGTACTTCGCGAATTTTTTCAAGCATGTTAATGCTATTTCTACCGTAGCGCCTCCAAAACCGTTTACTAAGCGGCTCAGTTGATGTAATAGGTGTTAAACCATCTAAGTTCATTAATTTTGCACGATGCAAAAACTCATTTTTAACGGTGTCGTCAGGCTCGCCGTACCATTTGTAGTCTTTATGTGGCAGGTTAATGCCTAGGCTTGTAACCAAATCAGCTACTTCATCGCCAACATTAATACAATCAGTTAATTTACCGCCAAAAATAGACAGGTATTGTTTATCCTTATTCGTATCTATTGCGTGTTTGCGCGATAGCTGTACCCAATCAGCTTGGCCATTACCGTCTTTTTTAATAGCTAAAGGCCTAACACCGCAACGCTCGGCAATAATGTCATCTTTAGTCAGTTCTTTTTCTAAATCCAGTAGCTTATTTGCGTTACCTAGAACAAAATTTCTGTCTTCATCAGTCACTTCTGAGTATGGACTATGAACTTGTGTATCGGTTGTACCAATACAAGTTTTAGGCCCCATGGGGATCACAAAAAACAATCGTCCATCGTCAGCAAAAAAAGTTAACACCTTATGGCTATTCGTAATTTTATCAACAATTAGGTGAATACCTTTTGAAAAAACATGATGATGAGCCGTTGTTTGGTTATTAACGTCATTAAGCGGATCAACAAACGGACCCGCAGCATTAATGATAACCTTAGAACGAATGTTAAATTGTTCGTTAGATATTTCATCTACCGCTTTTGTAGTCCAAACGCCATCAGCGCGCGTTGAGCCTTGTGAACTAACATAGTTAGCTGCAATACAGCCATGACTCATACTGGAGCGAATAAAATTAAAAACAAAACGCGCATCGTTATCTAATAAAAAGCTATCTGAATATTCAAACCCGGCCTCAACATTTTTTGTATCAACAACAGGCTCCAAAGACTTAATTTTTTTTGTAGTAAGGTATTGAGGAGATTTTGTAAAAAAACGGCCCATAAACCAATAGAGAATAGTCCCTAAATAAACAAATAATGCAGGAAACCTAAAGCCTTTTTGAATACTTGTAAAAAAACGAATTTCTTTAACAGTAGAAGGGTAACTACGCATTAAATGGTTTCTACTTTTACAAAGTTTGTTAACTAGATTATATTCATGGCCTTCTAAGTACTTTATACCACCCCATGCTAAATTAGATGAGTTTGAACTTGTAAAACCAGCAAAATCACCTTTGTCTATCAACGCAACTTTAGCACCTTTAGCCGCTAGTGCTGCAGCAGAAACTGCACCGTTAATACCTCCTCCAATAATCAAAACATCATAGACATCTTGAGGAAGCTTTTTAATATTGTTGTCTCTGAGTTGACTCATCTATTGGATTACCTATTTTAAGAAGCTTAATTAACTATATAAGGCCTAAAGGGCTCTAAGGTGTAATTTTTAAATATTTAGGGCGTTTTACTTGCATTGCGAAATATCAAACCTTGCCTATTTATTAATACAATCCCAAGACTAAAAATTATTGTCACGGGGTAGGTATTCAACATCTAACGTAGGATAGCAGGTAAAAATATTTATAGGCTGAAAATAAACATGGTACAAATTTTCCCTTTAATAAAAATAACACTTAATAACGAACATTTGCAAACATTAAAATACATAAATGAAAATCAAACTTTTGCAGTGGTTGTAATTTAAATTTTGAAAAATTAGTACGTTCTAGCTTGAGCTAGCGTATTTAGAAAAAAAAAGAAAGGTATCTTAATAATGCCAACGACATAAAAAAAGATGGATTATAGCACCTTGAAAATTGCGCTATGGCAGAGTAAAAATTGCAATATAAAGTTATGATTAATAATTTTTACACTGTACTGTCTGCTATATCCCCATAAACGAGTATAAATACAGCTTTAAACATCCCTATGCTGTTTATTTTAATGGGCTAAATGCAGTGTTACATCGTGCTCTTTTAGTAAAGTAAGTATACTTTCAGGTGGCTGCGCATCAGTAATGAAATTATTGGCTTGTGTAATATTACCCAATCTCACCATTGCATATCGACCAAATTTAGAATGGTCGGCGGCCAGTAGAACGTTACGTGAATTTTTAATAATTGCCTGTGCTACACGTACTTCTCGATAGTCAAAATCAAGTAACGCGCCATTTTCTTCTATACCACTGATGCCAATAATGCCAAAATCCATACGAAATTGATTAATAAAGTCTTCTGTTGTTTCACCAATAATGCCGCCGTCTCTGTGTCTAACCTCACCGCCTGCAATAAGCACGGTAAAGTCTTTTTTAACGCCTAATATAGCCGCAACATTTAGGTTATTAGTAACCACTTTTAAATTTTCATGATTAAGTAATGCTTTCGCGATAGTCTCTGTTGTGGTGCCTATGTTTATAAAAAGTGAAGAGCCATTGGGTATCATACTAACGATGTGGTCAGCTATTTTTTGCTTAGCTTCTAAGTCCATAATTTTTCGGGTTTGATACGCGGTATTTTCAATACTTGAAATTGCACTAGCACCGCCATGGTGGCGCCTTAATTTATTTATATTGGCTAAATATGTGAGATCGCGTCTGATAGTTTGCGGCGTAACCTTATAATGACTTACCAATTCTTCTATAGAAATTGAACCTCTTTCTTTTAATAATTTTAGTATGGATTCGTGTCTCTGATCTTGAGTCATGTGCTTCACATTTGAGAATAAGCTATCGGCAAATTATAGATTAAAAACAAATGAATGAAAATTACATATAAATAATTATATATTAAGGACGTATTTTAGTTGTATGTACCGATAAATCCATGTAATAGTAAAAAAACGAAAATAATCGAAAGTAGAAGTGAAAAAAACAATGAATAAATACATTCTTTCAATAGATCAAGGCACAACTAGTTCTAGAAGTGTACTATTCGACTTAAAAGGTAATATTGCTTACTTAGAACAACAAGAGTTCGAGCAACACTTTCCTAAAGCCGGCTACGTAGAGCATAAAACAGATGATATTTGGCATTCTGTTAAACAAACGACTGAAGCGGTAATGAAGCACATTGACCCACAACAAGATAAAGTGATTGCAATTGGTATTACTAACCAACGTGAAACAACCATTGTGTGGGACAAAAAAACAGGCGAGCCTGTTTATAACGCGATTGTTTGGCAAGATAGACGTACGTCAGAGTTTTGTAATAGTTTAAAAAAAGCTGGCAAAGAAAAAATGGTTAGCAAAAAGACAGGGCTTTTAATCGACCCTTATTTTTCTGCAACAAAAATAAATTGGATTTTGGATAACTGCGAAGGCGCTAGAGAAAAGGCAGAAAATGGCGATTTAATCTTTGGTACTGTTGATACGTATCTATTGTGGAAATTAACAGGTGGAAAAGAGCACCGCACCGACGCCACAAACGCATCACGTACTATGTTGTTTAATATTCACACCCAAGAGTGGGATCCAGAATTACTTGAACTTTTCAATATACCTAAACACATGTTACCCGAGGTTATGGACTCATCTGATGACTTTGGCGTAGCAGAGCAAGCATATTTAGGTTACGAAGTTCCTATTTTAGCTATGGCCGGCGATCAACAGGCTGCACTATTTGGGCAAACATGCTTTCAACCCGGCATGGCAAAAAGTACCTATGGAACAGGGTGCTTTATGATGGTTAACACTGGCGATAAAGTCCTTGAATCTGAAAATAGGCTTTTAAGTACAGTAGCTTACAGACTAAATGGTAAACCAACCTATGCGCTTGAAGGTAGCATTTTTGTTGCAGGTGCGGCAATTCAATGGCTTAGAGACGGTTTACAGCTAATCGAAAAAGCAGATGAAACTGAATCACTTGCGTGTAATACCCCTTTAGACCACGGTATTTATATGGTACCAGCGTTTACTGGATTAGGTGCACCTTATTGGGATGCTAATGCGCGGGGCGCTATTTTTGGTTTAACCAGAGACACCGGTATTAAAGAGATTGTAACCGCTGGATTACAATCAGTCTGTTTTCAAACTAAAGATCTTCAAAAATCTATGGAGTCAGATGGGGTGCGTCCTCAGGTACTGAGAGTTGATGGCGGTATGGTAAAAAATAGCTGGCTTATGCAGTTTTTGTCTGATGTGTTAGGTGCAGAAGTTGATCGTTCTAGCATAAGTGAAACAACTGTATTAGGCGTCGCCTATTTAGCAGGTCTAAAAGCGGGTGTTTTCCCATCACTTGAGTCATTAGCTACAAACTGGAATTGCGATAAACGATTCGTACCCGATATGACTAAAGTAAAACGAGATGAATTGTATGCTGGTTGGTGTAATTCAGTCAAAAAAGTTCAAAGCGAAGATTGCTTGCAAGAATAAATGGTAAAAATTATCTGATTAAGTTTTTTAATATACGTTATTAAAAACTAAAACAGACTTAACGTTAAATATAAAATACGTATTTATGATGATGTAAACCAAATATTATAAATATTTGGGCTTGTCTGATAAATACATAGTTATGGACGGTTTTTATCACTAATAAGGAATATTAAAATGTCACCTTTCTTAGCTGAAATAGTTGGCACAGCATTACTAATTTTAATTGGTGGTGGGGTTGTTGCTAACGACATACTCAAAAAAACATTGGGCCATGGTGGCGGTTGGATGACAATCACTACAGCTTGGGCATTTGGTGTTTTTATCGGCGTTGTTGTTGCCGGCCAATACAGTGGTGCGCACCTAAACCCTGCGGTTACATTGGGTTTAGCCGTAGCAGGGTCATTCCCCTGGTCTGAGGTACCAAGCTATATTGTTGCTGAGTTTATAGGCGCTATGATCGGCGCTTCATTAGTGTATGCAATATACAAAGATCACTTTGATGCCACCGACGATCCGCTTTTGAAACGAGCAGTATTTTGTACATCTCCAGCAATACAAAACACATTTAGGAATGTACTTAGTGAAGTAATAGGCACATTTGTTTTACTCATTTGTGTATTTTATTTTTCTTCGGCTGAAATTTCCGACGGCTCTGGTGTAAAAATAGGTTTAGGATCAATTGGTGCCATTCCTGTTGCATTTGTAGTTTGGGGAATAGGGCTTTCTTTAGGTGGAACCACAGGATACGCGATAAATCCAGCTCGCGATTTAGGCCCGCGCATTGTTCATTCGTTATTACCAATAAAAGGAAAAACGGATAGTAATTGGAGTTACTCATGGGTGCCGGTAATTGGCCCATTAATAGGTGGGCTATTAGCTGCTTGGTTTCATATTTTAATTAGCTCAACGAACACTATTTAAGTTAAATACACACTAAACGCACAGACACATTATTAATACACAAACTAATTAATTTTATAATCATAAAAAATAAAAAGGGCGCATAGCCCTTTTATTTGTGTAAAGTTAAATAAAATTACCGCACGCATAATAAATAGTTTATTAGCAAAGCAAGTCATTGTTTGCATGTTAAATGTATAATGCAATGAGGTGCTAAACTAAATTCGTTTTTATTTAAAATTAATAAGGCCGACTTAATTTTATATTTTAATTTAAATTTAAAAAGCAGGGCGCTTAGATAAAAAAAAGTAACACCACAAAAATTACGATAGCGTTGTGATGATCTCCCATCAAAAGAATTTATAGCAGGTTTACCTTATGGAGAATCCCAGACAGAGCGACTTTACTGTTTTTGATGTAGATACACACATTAAATATTGGAATAGCGTTTTTAGTGAAACTGATAAGTCGCTTGAGCGTTTGATAATAAATTGATGACTAGATAAAATCTATGGGTGTAAAAGATAATAAGTTAAGGGCTGCGTAAAGATAAAGGTAGATTCGAAAAATTAAAGCTAATCTCATAAATAGAATTTGTAGAAAGAATCCTATTCGAAAATTAGTTTCAGCTTAATTACATTGTGATGTGTTTTCCCAACTAATTTAGGATAATCATAAGATCTTGTGTGATTTTTAATTTAAAAGGTTAATTATTAATACCTTAATAATTAGCTTTACTATTTATATAATGACTTTGTGAAATATAATATCACGGTTTCTTTTCCATAAAATAATTATTTAGTATCGACAAATTGTTACCTATAAAATATTTCATTCACTAAAATTTTTATCAAGTTTATCAACTAGGGTGCGAAAGTCACTAGTTAAAATTTCCTTTGAATTTGGAGCTAGCACTATTGCTTGTGAAAAATACTTATTTTTAAGTAGTCCATCACTATTTTTTTCATGTAATAGACCAATTCGGAAGTAAGTTAAAGCAAGGTTTAAGTTTGTTCCTTCAATTGAAAGCTCATCTGGGCCAATAAACTCTAATAAACGAGCTAGTGAGTTCAATGCATATAAACCGGTGGCAGTATCATTAAACAAATAAGCTTTATGGGCTTCATTAATTTCATTTTTTAAATATGAAGATGTTGAGCTATTTGCAAACACATTACTTATGGATAGGGTGAAAAATATGAAAAACGTCAATATTTTGAAAGTAGTCACTTTTTATTCCTTTAAATAATTAACAGTATTTAAAACATACAAGGTTGTATGTGATTTTACAACTTTAAATACACAACCCATAAATTGATGAACTTTATGTTGAGAAAACGCCCCGCCAAAATATCCTAATGGCGGGGCGTTTGTGGTTTTTCGTGTGGAAAATAGCGCCAGCCCACACGAACTAGAACAAAAGCCCTTTTAAGCGTAGCGGTTCTAGCCCGTAACATAATGTCATTTATGGGGGGTATTAATAACCATATACTTTGTAAGGTTACGTAATAATTTAATGCAATTATTACGTACCACTGGAGACTTCACCGTAGGAACCTATGAAACTTTGTTTCATGAAAGGCCGCACACAGATTTAATTTACCAACCTGTAGTTAAACGGCCGCAACCATAAACCAACTACATTTAGAAAAATATACCCGCGCATCGCGCCCCTGATAAACCAAACCCATATTTGAAATAAAACCCATGTACCGAAATAGGCACAGGTGTTTAAGAGTCCACATACTTTAATAGTGGACTCTAGTCTCATTTTGACATTCTTTGTGTATTATTAAACATGTAAAACATGCTTAATGCATTGTTTTATATGTTTATTTTTGTTTTTTAAATTGTTTTTTATTTTGTTTTAAAATAAATACAAAATAAATACATTTTCAATACAAAATAAAGTCAATGTATACACAAACTTGTTGACTTACTAAATTTAAGTGCTATTTTGTATATACATTGTAAGTATTAATTGGGTAGTATCCATGTCTGAAAAAATAACTTTGTGTAATTTTAGGGTTAATTCAAAGCTTAAAAACGATTTCTCTGAGCTGTGTAAATCGAATCATTCAAATATTAGTAATGAGCTTAGAGGTTTTATAAGTCGATCTGTTTTATCTGGTAGGCTTAATTATGATTCACCTGGGCTTATGGCTTATGGCAAGTCTGCAAGCCATTCACAATCATCAAAAGGGGCTGCTGCTTTAAGAAATGTATATAAATTTAAACAACAAGCGCAAGCTGAACAACCAATGATTGAACCTGATACAAAAGGTAATATCTACCAAGAGGATTTTGAACTGGATTCTAGTTGCAATTTTAAGCTAGAGGCAGAGTTAACAGAGGGCTTTTGAAGCTTTTTCCTAACACTAAATTAAGTGCTGAGTTAAAGCGATTCATGAGTCATATTGTACGTAGTAGTAAATAAGATTGCCTATACAGGTGCTGGAACACCTGCATAGGCTTAACACATTAAACTTCGAGGTTTTAACATGTCTAATAACAATACCATTTTACCAAATACAAGCAACATAGCGCCAGCTCACGAGGACGCTATCCATAAATTAATTTCATGCGAAAACATTAAGAATCTGGCCGCTTCACACTCCGAATTGTGTAATGGCATTTATGCCGTTTTAAATGGTGGTTCTGACTTCACTGAAATAGAGCCTTTATTTCATCGTTTGATAGACCAATCATCAGAAATTGAATCGCTAATTAACGTTAAATTATCGCTTGAATCAGAACATGTAAATTAATATGAGAGGGACCCGCTAGCGGGAGAGTCTTGTATTAATTTCTTGTTTATTATGAACCGGTATCAATATTACATCCTGTTCATTTTAAATATGCTCCATTACTCTTTAAACTTTAATCAATAGCAGCATAACTCCAGCGCTTGCCGCGGATTATGCAGCTATTGATTATTTTTACTTTTAATCCTATCCATTTCTTTGTTTTTAGCTGCCTTAAACACTCCCTAAGCTTTTAAAATTAACATCCAATACTTACCACCACTAACTACCCATAAATTGATGAACTTTATGTTGAGAAAACGCCCCGCCAAAATATCCTAATGGCGGGGCGTTTGTGGTTTTTCGTGTGGAAAATAGCGCCAGCCCACACGAACTAGAACAAAAGCCCTTTTAAGCGTAGCGGTTCTAGCCCGTAACATAATGTCATTTATGGGGGGTATTAATAACCATATACTTTGTAAGGTTACGTAATAATTTAATGCAATTATTACGTACCACTGGAGACTTCACCGTAGGAACCTATGAAACTTTGTTTCATGAAAGGCCGCACACAGATTTAATTTACCAACCTGTAGTTAAACGGCCGCAACCATAAACCAACTACATTTAGAAAAATATACCCGCGCATCGCGCCCCTGATAAACCAAACCCATATTTGAAATAAAACCCATGTACCGAAATAGGCACAGGTGTTTAAGAGTCCACATACTTTAATAGTGGACTCTAGTCTCATTTTGACATTCTTTGTGTATTATTAAACATGTAAAACATGCTTAATGCATTGTTTTATATGTTTATTTTTGTTTTTTAAATTGTTTTTTATTTTGTTTTAAAATAAATACAAAATAAATACATTTTCAATACAAAATAAAGTCAATGTATACACAAACTTGTTGACTTACTAAATTTAAGTGCTATTTTGTATATACATTGTAAGTATTAATTGGGTAGTATCCATGTCTGAAAAAATAACTTTGTGTAATTTTAGGGTTAATTCAAAGCTTAAAAACGATTTCTCTGAGCTGTGTAAATCGAATCATTCAAATATTAGTAATGAGCTTAGAGGTTTTATAAGTCGATCTGTTTTATCTGGTAGGCTTAATTATGATTCACCTGGGCTTATGGCTTATGGCAAGTCTGCAAGCCATTCACAATCATCAAAAGGGGCTGCTGCTTTAAGAAATGTATATAAATTTAAACAACAAGCGCAAGCTGAACAACCAATGATTGAACCTGATACAAAAGGTAATATCTACCAAGAGGATTTTGAACTGGATTCTAGTTGCAATTTTAAGCTAGAGGCAGAGTTAAAAGAGGGCTTTTTGAAGCTTTTTCCTAACACTAAATTAAGTGCTGAGTTAAAGCGATTCATGAGTCATATTGTACGTAGTAGTAAATAAGATTGCCTATACAGGTGCTGGAACACCTGCATAGGCTTAACACATTAAACTTCGAGGTTTTAACATGTCTAATAACAATACCATTTTACCAAATACAAGCAACATAGCGCCAGCTCACGAGGACGCTATCCATAAATTAATTTCATGCGAAAACATTAAGAATCTGGCCGCTTCACACTCCGAATTGTGTAATGGCATTTATGCCGTTTTAAATGGTGGTTCTGACTTCACTGAAATAGAGCCTTTATTTCATCGTTTGATAGACCAATCATCAGAAATTGAATCGCTAATTAACGTTAAATTATCGCTTGAATCAGAACATGTAAATTAATATGAGAGGGACCCGCTAGCGGGAGAGTCTTGTATTAATTTCTTGTTTATTATGAACCGGTATCAATATTACATCCTGTTCATTTTAAATATGCTCCATTACTCTTTAAACTTTAATCAATAGCAGCATAACTCCAGCGCTTGCCGCGGATTATGCAGCTATTGATTATTTTTACTTTTAATCCTATCCATTTCTTTGTTTTTAGCTGCCTTAAACACTCCCTAAGCTTTTAAAATTAACATCCAATACTTACCACCACTAACAACCCATAAATTACGGTACGTAATATATAAGAAAAGGGCGAAATGCCCTTTTTTATTAACGGTTTACAAGTGCTATCAGGCGTGACAGTTTGACCTAGTTATTACCTTTGAGGTTTATTGTTGTAGTTGACATGCTTGGCGGTTTTGAAGCTCTTTCACATGCACCTTCCATCATTAACTTATTTCTGTCGGTATTTGAAGAGTTATACTGCCCTCTCCAGAATGAGCAAATTTCATTGTTTGTTCTCTGCGCATTCCTTATTGTTGCTTCTCTTTGTGCGTTTTGTCTGCTTATAATTTGATTGCGATTTTTTTGTTTCAAGGCTTCAGTTTGGGCTTTAATAGCTGCACTTTTAGCTTCAAACTGAGATTGCTTAATAGCAGAATTTGCAGCATCAGTAACAAGCTTTAATTTATATAAATCAACGGCTTCATCGACTCCCCAGATTGTTAAACCAGCAAAAGTTAGTGAAAAGTATAGTTTTAAATAGTTTAATTCCATTTAGCTTCCTGTCCTTTCAGATATTTCACCAATAATATTAAGTAATTGGTCTTGTAAGTCAGATAAATAATTATCCTGTGTTTTATGATTTTCCTTGAGGGTTTTATACATAGATTCTGATTTTCTAGCAGACCATTTATAACGATGCACGAGCTGAACATCAGAAGGTTTTACTTCGCCCCAAGGTGTACTCATTGTATGATCATGTAGAGAAATTTTACAGTCAGCCCATGCTCCAGTATCAGGTAAATAACCTCGATAAATAATAGCTGTTAGTTTTTCTACTGGGAGACTGGCTTTACCTGATTTCACATAGCGCCTTACTTGCCTTTCACTTACGCCCAGTTCTTTGGCTCCTTTTGCATAATCGTAGCCAAATAAAGAAAGAAACTGTTTATGAAATTCTGATTTAAACATTGTGATTTTTACTCCTTTTAAAAAAATCACAATGGTTAATCATTATCTAACTCCGAAAAGGTTTATCAGGGGCGCAAGCGCAGTATAGAGTAACTAAGGGCAGGGGTTGCGCTTCGCTTAGTTACGACCGATTTACGGTAATGCTAAATTAAAATTTGTGTGCGGTCTACATGGCTAAAGCCATCAGTGTATTAAACAGCTAAATGGCATGTCGGCCGCGGCAAGCGCTGGCACGACATTGCCATTTTTTAGCTGCTTGTTTCTTGCTGTTGAGTTGTAGGTTCGTCTGTAGTGGGACGCTTAGCGTATGAATAGGAATCGACACGATAAGGCAGACAGTGAATATTATAAAAAGAGTCGTTAAATTTAAGCTTGGCTGTGCAATTTGAAACAACCTCAAAAGTAATACCAATTGAATCAGGGTAAAAAGGCTTACCCTCTTTTTCAAAACAATAATGTGAATTTCTTCTATCAGCAATAACTGAGCAAGTGATATAAACGCCCTCTAAAATCTCAGGTTTGTATTGAGTTATTTTAAATGGGCTTGTATCTGTTTGATGTGAATCAATAGGTTTAACCGTAGTTGTATCTACTGGCTTTGTAATATCTGGGTAGAACGTATAGGCCAAGTAAGAAACTAGAACAACTAATGCTGGAATGTGCCATTTTTTTAAAATTGGCTTTTTGTCTTTTTCAATCTTTTTATTTTCAATGACCTCATTAACTTTATCTTTTACTAGATACCATTTTTTTAGCTGCTTAGTTGGCACCAGACAATAGCTTGATTCCATATTTACTAAGCGGCCATCTTTAGTGGTCATAATATCAGGTAAGAATTTTTGCGCGGTATTATACCAATCATGACACCATGATTTTATATAGAACTGGTAGCCCTGGGCTTTGCGTGTTTTTGCTTTACCATCATAAAAACGAGCTACTGAAAATTTAGGTACGTTAAGAGCATTAAATAAGCGTTGAACGACTGAATTTAAAAAACCAAAACCAAAATAGTTAGCTCCAGATTTTACATTTATGAGTTGGTCTATTGTGGTATCTCTTAGCTGTTTATCTACACCTTCAAAATCTTGACCTATTAAAACTAGGTCCCAACCATATTTACCCATTTGAACAAACCAACTAACTATCTGTAAGCGGTCTTTATCTTTGAAGGAACGGGAGTTAAGAAAAGTTAATAATTCATCTATTACAACTAGACCATTTTTACTTTCGTCATAATTTTTATCGCTTTCTTCTAATTCTGGATAACCACATCCTAAATCTTTTAAATGCGTACTGGCCATGTGGTCAGGTAGGCGAATTACATGAGGATTTTCTAAATCCATTTTATCTAAGTAAATATCTAAATTAGTGGCAACTTTACGGCCACGTTTGAGATAATCATGTATTAAGTCGATAGCATATTTGGTTTTGCCAGAGCGTTTAACGCCCTCTATAAAAATTCCTTTAGACATAATTTAAGCCTTTAACTTTACTTTGATAATGCCAAGTGAAAAGTAAAACGCCATTTGTGCAGCTTTAGCTGAAACGATAATAGTTGCACAGGTAATTGCGTTTGATGGAACTAGCGACAGGCCCGCAAGAGAAAAAGAGTTATTAGGTAAACTAACCAGTAATTGAGAAAACTGAGAGTTTAAGGTTGAAACAAAACCAACAAGTAAGGCCGTATAAACAATAATGAAGGCAGAGCCAAATAAAACTTTACGGCCAAAGCGCTCTACTAAATATTTAATAATTGCCATAACGCCAGCAGATAAAGCGGCTAATAAAGCAGGTATTGCTAAAAGTGCTGGCATTAGTTAATCCTTATAATGTTGAGAATGCTCTAAAAGATTGTGAGCTAATATTAATTAGAGCAATGGCAGTAAGAACCCATAAAAGCCATTGAACTAAGGGTTTAAAATAAGTTTCATAAGGTTCACAGTGCTGGTCTACAACAATAGATTTTGAGTCGCCTTTAATAGATACATTAAGAGTAAATGGGCTACAAGAACCACGAAAACCAGAAAAATTAGATGAAACAAATGAAGTTACTTTAGATGTCAGGGTATCAACTTGAGTTGGAGTTGTTATATCTTCTTCAAGCCAATCACTAGCTTTTTGAAAATCATCTGACATAGCTTGTTCAATATCGTATTCACATAAATCACCAATACATTCATCATTATATTCTTGTGTAGGTTCTTCTATACAATCATCGCCAGTACAAGGCTCTGTTCCTGTATCGCCGCCTGTATCTGTTCCTGTATCAGTTGGGGCAAAAGGATAACCAGAATAGTTTGATGGTTGATTTCTTATTTGACCTAAAACTTGATTATTAATTTGTAACTCAGAAACAACACGTTGAAGAATTGTTGTATTTGTAGTTGAAGCGATTACTTGGTTGTTGTTCATGACATATAAATTTTCATTAATTAAATTTAAAGCATCAATTTCGTTCATTTGAGGAGTGTTATCAGCTTCTTCAGTTGGCTCTGGAGGTGTTGGATCATCTGTCACTGGGACAGGCTCATAAGGGGCATCTTGGCATGGTACAGGTTCAGAAGAGCCGAAAGCAGCAGGTAATGTATAGTCACCTGATGCGTTAGATTGTATTTTACATTGAGAACCATCAGGATTTGCATAGCATTGGGTAACTTGTAAGCCAGTACCAAAAACAGGCATGTCTGAATCTCCTGCGGCTGGGCAATTATCATATGGGTCAAAAGGTTTGCCACACATGGTTGAACCATCAACAGGAACTACTATTGTGTGTTCTGGGTAGGTTGGTGGTGGACAAGACTCTTTTTCAACACCGCGAATATTTTTAGCTCTTGTAGCCCAAGTATATGAAGTTGGAACAATCTCACCGTCTGAGTATCTTCTAACACCTTCCTGTCTAATTCTTAAACTTGAACCTTCGTAATAACAAGAACCTCCTGCGTACCAATCATAGGAGTTGTTGCTTTCAGCGGGTAAATCTTGAGCAAATAAAGAACAGCTTTCAAATTTTGGGTCATTGTCACTACAAACAGTATAACCACCAGATCCATTAATTGAGATATTTTCACAAGGAACAGTAGTAATTTTTGGAGCTTTTAGATCGTCCATATCTGGTAGAACAGCTTGAGTATAAGAGCTAAAAAAAGCTGTAGTTATTAAAGGTAAGAAGAAATATTTATTTATCATAATTAGCACCGGTGGAGGGTAAAAGCGGGCAGTGATTGCCCGCAGATTAAATTGCTAATTAACCACCATTTG